>NZ_RQES01000005.1:300000-600000 GCF_004769405.1 Leptospira selangorensis | reverse complement strand
ACATCTTCCCAAAAATCGATTTGGTGCTCTCCGGGATCAACCGAGGAGTGAACATGGGACATGACGTTCATTACTCGGGAACAGTTGGAGCAGCAAGACATGGAGCCATACATAATAAAAAAAGTGTAGCTGTTAGTTCCGGAAACTTTGACAAGAATTATGATTATATCAAAGAAGCAGAGTTGGTCCGTGAAATCCTAAATTCTTGGATAGATGAATTTATTCCTGGGGTTGTATATAATATCAATATTCCTGAAAAATTCGAAAATTCACTTTCTTCTATAGAATTAGCCAAGCTGGGCAGAAGGACCTATGTAGATACTTACGAGGCTAAACCGATCATAGGAGGGATCTCAGACTTCTTCTTAGGAGGCTCGGATCTTGGACATGTCCCTGAAGAAGGTACCGATTTTGATATATTCTTCCGGGGAAAAATCCCGATCACACCTTTGGGTTTAGATCAAACTTCTCAGCTTGAATTAGAAGAATTTAAAAAAAAGATCCGGGTTAAATCGAAATAAATGGAAAAGAAAACTTCCAGAAAGATCCCAGCCAAAAGAAGAATTTTCACTGAAATTCTAAAAGAGAACTATACGATCGCGCTTACCTTGATCGATCGGGAAATGTCCGAGACTGGAAAAGATCCGGAGCTACTTTATAATTTCGCAATATGTTGTTCCAGGACAGGGAATCATAAAAAATGTGTTTCCATCATCGAAGAACTCTTGGAGGAATTCCCAAAATTCTCGGAAAGAGATAACGCATTTAGGATGATGATCTATTCTTTGATCCGGACCGGAGATTATAAATCCGCTCTAGCAAAAACGGAAGAACGTCTCAAACTTTCACTGGATGATATCATTCTTCTTTCCTTAAAAGCCTCCGCATTAGAAAAGTCCGGGGACACGAAAACCGCAATCGAAACTCACTTGAGAATTTTACGATTGAGGCCAGAGCAAAAAAACAGCCTAAATTCGGTAGCATATCTGCTTTTAGAAGGAAAAGAACCAAATCCGGAAGAGCTCAAACTGGCAATGGAAAATATCAAACGTGCTCTGCAATTGGACCCGGATAATCCAGCCTATTTGGATTCTTTCGGAGTTCTGCTTTCCAAATTGGGAAAACAGGAAGAAGCCAGAAAAGCCTTCGAAAAAGCAATTACCAAAGCTCCGACCGAAGATATCATTTTAGAACACTTGAAAAAACTATCTCAAACAAATAGACAAGCGACTTGACACCTCGCCCTTCCGCGAAATCATGGACTTCGATCCGGGATGTAGCGCAGTGGTAGCGCATCTGTTTTGGGTACAGAGGGTCGCAGGTTCAAATCCTGTCATCCCGAATCCTTCCTTATCACGCATGACTCGGTAGCTCAGTTGGATAGAGCAACTGCCTTCTAAGCAGTGGGTCGGGGGTTCGAATCCCTCTCGGGTCACCAAATATGGTGGACGTAGCTCAGTTGGTAGAGCTCCAGATTGTGGTTCTGGCTGTCGCGGGTTCAAGCCCCGTCGTTCACCCCACTTTTTCCTCTTATCCTTAAAACTCAATTCAACTTAATATAGTGATGGGCTTGAAGCAAGCCTGTCGTTCAGCCCACTTCTCCCAATTCCCATCTCTCTTCTGTTAAGCCTTTCCTCCAAATTTGATTCGGCTTAGATTCGGAAAGAACAAAGCCGAAACGTTTATATAAATTTCTTGCAGCATCTAAATTACTCAAGGTCCAAAGAAAAATCGAAACATTCTTTGATTTTGCGTAATCCACCGCAAGATTCAGTAGATTTTTTCCAATTCCTAAATTCCTAAATTTGGGTTCGGTATAGAACCAACGAATTTGAGAAAGTTTTTTTCCGGAATGAATGATCGAGATGGCGCCCGCAATATTTCCATTCGATTCCGCTACCCATACCTTATCAAATTCGGTTTTATTTTTTAGATATTCCAACATCCCTTGTATCAAATATTCTTCGAAGGAATCATTGAACTTATACTCGTCTCGGTACAACACAGCTTGTCTATGGATCATATAACCTAAATCTCCAATACTTGCCTCCCTATAAATCACGGGAGATACTTCCTTGGAAAGGACTCTCATTATAAAATTCATAGAAGAGACTAATTCATTTTTATCCGGATCAGAACAATCTTTGAGCAAACCTGAAATTTGTGAATTCGAAGCTACGATTAATTTGGATAAGATATCTCTTCCTTTTTTGGTAAGTTCCAAATGAAGAATGCGGAAATCATTTCGGCTTGGAGTTCTTTTTAAAACTCCCTTCTTCTCAAATTGTTGGATTGTCCTACTTAGATAACCTTTATCCAAATTTAATAAACGGACCAATTCGCGGGCTGTAATATCTTTAGAATGTCTGATCTCGTATAGTAATCTTGCTTCCGTCAGAGAATATTCGCTATTCAAAAAATGATTATTTAAGAGTCCTAAAGCGTTCGTATAATACCTGTTGAATTCACGAATAGAATCTACATAATCTTTCATAAAAAAAATAGTATTCCTTATAGTTGCTAAAAGCAACTATAATTCCACAGAAGCAGCTAAGAAACTTAGATCGACCCGGGATTATTTAGCAAAAAACAAAACAATCCCAGCTATTGTAATATCCGCAAAGATATGCACTAACACCGGATAATAAATTCCCTTACTCAAGATCCGAATCAGCCCGGTCATCAAACCGTAGATCCCAGCAAGCCCTACTCCCACCCAACCGCGTGGAAATCCATGCAGATGTAAAATCCCAAAACTCAAAGCCTGGAAAACAAGGGCCCAAAAAAGAGAACACCTGGCAGTCAATAAAGCCTCGAGCAAAATCCCTCTGAACAAAAACTCTTCTGCAATAGCATTAATGATCGCAAAACCAATTCCTGCTGCGATTAACAGAGGGATATCCCCTTTAGGAAAATTCTCTTTGATATCGCTGATATCAGGATCCAAAAGATAAAACCAAAGAAACAAAGCGATACTAGCGGATAGGACAAATAGAGCGGAAAGTCCTAAAACTTGTTTGGAAACTTCTCCCCTTACTAACCAGCGTAATAACCCGGCATCGCGAATTTTAGAAAAAGCAAAGAAGTAAAAAACTAATGCAAGAATCAACGTCCCAGGCCAAAGATTTTTGGCATAAGGAAATATATTAATAAAAGATAATACGAATAACGGAATATTCAGGTAGAACAAGGATTTCCATTTAAATTGAAATCCGATCAGTAAAAATAGAAGTAGAAGTATAGGAACTACATATAAGACTCGAACTTCTTCAAAAACCGCAATGCTGAATGTTGTGATAGATAAAAAGATGAAAAATCTTTCTCGGCCACCGGCTTTGTATTCAGGTAAATCGATTCTGCCGGTTTCCGAAAAATTCATTCAGCACCTAATCTCTTATTCGAAGAGCTGGATATCTTTAATACAAGAATCAGGACCGATATTTTCGAATATCCCCTGAACTGCCCAAATCCAAATTCCTTTCGGATATTCTTTTTGAGGAACAGGACCCGCGTCCTTCTTCAAATAAATTGTAGCTGTTTCAGATCCTGAAAAATCCAAAACGATAGAACTATATTCAGTATCATCCGGGAGTCTGGATTCCTTATCCACATTGATCGCTTCTCTTTCTAAAATTTTGAGAGAGAGAGGAGGAGTATTTTTAGAACAAGCAATTATATTCAGGCCTTTCCAGTTAGTCGGAACATAAATCCCCGACTTCAATCGATGAGAAAGTCTTAACTCCAGATCAAAATCCGTTTTCATGGAAGAAGGTCTTAACTTTTTCCATTCAGTATCCAAATTTCCGTCGGCTAAATAAGGTGCCTGAGAAGAACGATCCACTAAATAAGAATCAGTGAAATCGAAACGTAAAAAAGGAGGTTCGGATTTATAGGATTCCAATTTGGAATTCGTGGTAGAATACAGATAATAATTGGAAAAAACCAATCCGGCAACGAAAACTGCTGCCCAAATTTTTGAAACGGCGTTCAATTTAAAAAAATCCACTCATTCAAGTATGTCGATTTCCTAACACGGAATCAAGAAGGATTTCCTTTCTTCTTGTCGAAAGAAAACCGATTTCGAATGATGATCCGGAAAGAAATTTCTTACAAGGCGGTTCGCGAAATGCTTATTGGAATTACCGGCGGCACGGGACTTATAGGATCCATGTTGGCGATCCGCTTGAAGGCAGAAGGACATAGAGTCCGCATTTTTAGCCGAAGTGGAAAATTGCCGCCCAGACTCCAAAGAATTTCAGAATGGGATGTTCGAATCGGCTCACTCCCAACCAGAGCTGATCTTGAAGGAGTAGACGTTCTAATAAACCTCGCGGGCGAACCAATCGCAGGAGTTCGCTGGACCCCAGAATACAAACAAAGGATCCGCTCTTCTCGCGTAGATTTCACAAAGGACCTTGTTGCAAGACTCATATCCATGGGAGAGTTTGCGCCCAAAACATTTTTCAACTCTTCTGCAATCGGGATCTACGGATCTTATGATGCAGGAACCCCGCCATTCGACGAGGATAGTCCTATTGCAGACGATGAATTAGGCAGCTTATGCAAAGACTGGGAAGAAGAAGCCTTAGAAGCACAACAAGCAGGAATCCGAACAATCCTCTTAAGAACAGGAGTTGTTCTAACAACTGAAGGTGGTGCACTCGCAACCATGCTTCCCGCATTTAAATTATTTGCAGGCGGACCGATCGGAAGCGGAAATCAAATCCTATCTTGGATCCATATCGAAGACCAACTCTCAGCTATCATGTTCTTGATCAGAAAAGAAGAAGCAAAAGGAGCATTCAACCTTGTATCTCCTGAACCTCTTTCCAATGAGCAGTTCAGCAAGGTACTTGCAAAAACTTTAGGACGCCCCTCATTCACAAGAGTTCCTTCTTTTGCACTCTCACTTGCATTGGGCGAAGGTGCCATCGTGGCAACCCATGGCCAAAGAGTGGTGCCAAAAAGACTCCAAGAACTGGGTTATAAATTCAGATACCCGAATCTGGAATCAGCGCTTCGAAATTTACTGGGATAGTCTCACGCTGCGCACGGACTATAGTCATGTTGCCCCTGAAGCCCGCGCTGCGTGCGGACTATAAAGTTTTTCGAAAAATTCTACAAACTTCCAAAAACGGCTTCCCATCCGATTTAGAATGAGTCTAATCTTCGTATGGAAAACACAATGCCTGGTTCATTCAACGAACTTCTCAAAACACATGATAAACCCATCCTAGTAGATTTCTGGGCCGAATGGTGCGGTCCTTGTAAAATGGTAGCCCCTGAGCTGGAGAAATTTGCACAAGCTCACCCAGGGCAAGTCACCGTAGTAAAAGTCAATATAGACGAAAAACCTGAATTGGCTCAACAATACGGAGTTCAGTCCATTCCGACTCTGATGTTATTCAAAGGTGGAGAAATCGCTGAAAAGGTGGTGGGAGCAATTCCACAGGCACAAATGGAGAAAGTTTTTGCCCCTAAACTGGCTTAACTTCTTACGCGCGATCTGGGCGACTCTTTCGCTTCGCTCGGACCGCGCTACTCCGGACTACGCTTACGCTCCGGTCCCGGCAAAACATATTCAATATCCTGAATATAATCCTTATCGGCCGTGACCGCTCCGCGTCCTACATATCGCTGTCGCGATTACCAATTTACGATCTCGTCTACTTCTTCCTGATCCAAACGGAAAGATTCATAATCTCCAAAAGTTTTAGGCAATGTTCTAAACAAGAAAGCACCAAAACCTTTCGCAAAAGAATCGAATTTAGATTTTTTAGAACCGGATGTTCTATCAAAAACTGCCTGCTCTAAAAACTCAGAAAGAACCAAAGCTCCATAAGCCTGATCAGAAAGATCCACTCTAAATGTTTCCTTCCATTCTCTAGGTTTTTCTTCAATACTCTTATTCCAATCTAATAGAAGATTTTCTCCAAATTCTGCAGCTGCCTTTAACTCTGGGTATTTTTTAGCAGAATCAAAATTTTTCTTTAATTCTGAAACGAAAGAATCTCTGATCTTAGCACGATTCATTGCTCCAAGCGCGTGATCTGTGATAATCAAATGAGTTCCTTCCCAGGTCTCGTTGATAATACAATCATTATGAAGTCTTGGCAAACAAGTATAATCACCGATAATCCCTGAACCACCCAAGGCCATAATCGCTCTATGAGTAATCTGAGAAGAAAGCGAAGAAGATCTGTATTTCATCAAAGGAGTGGAGATCTGTTCCGCTAAAATTCCTTTTTGAGTCCAATCAATCCCACGGAAGATCGGCATAACCAAACCGGCATACAAAATTCTCATTTCTGCAAGTTCTCTGGAATACGCAGAAAAATCTTGGATCTTCTTCCCGTAAGCTGTTCTATATCTGGAATATTCTCTTGCTTCCATAAATGCTCTTCGGGACATTCCGGAAGCGGCAAGACCCACATGAACGCGAGACGTTCTGATCACATAACGAATGAGGTTTGCAATTCCATGAGCTGGTCTTCCTAAAGCCTCGGCTTCCAAATCCTCGTATACAATCTCTACTGTGAGTTTTCCTTTAGAACCTATAATATCTTTTTTTCTTAATATATGATGGCCGTTTAATTCTCCATCGTCCTTGATCCTAGGAACCAAGAACAAACCTACTGTTTCGGTATCTTCTATCTTAGCTGTAGTAACCCAAAGATCTCCCGGATTGGAGCAGAACCATTTTTCTCCGTTTAAGATCCATTTTCCGTTCTCGCCCTTGCGTGCAATTGTGCGGTTGGCACCTACATTGCTCCCTCCTACTCTTTCGGTCACATATTGTCCCGCCATAAAATGAGAGAAGGAACCCTTTCCTGCAACTAGAGGAAGATACTTCTTTTTCTGTTCTTCCGTTCCTATACCCTGAAGAACTCGTATCATACCTTCAGTCATCGCTAACGGACAGGTCACTCCACCTTCTCCATTTTGGTTGGCAAGATAAGTTAGAGCTTGTCTATGAAGATCTGTAAAAGGAAATCTCCATTCATCATGAAAATCTAAATTAACAATTCCGTAATCGTAGGAGATCTTTCTGGAGAGTTTTTGTTCGTGGGAATAAACAATCTGATCTATACGATTTCCTGTACGATCGTATTTGACTACTTCTCCGTATTTGCCCTCTTTATGACTTGCTTCTGTGAGTTCGTCTAAGGTGCCACCGACCAATTCTCCATAACCTTTGAGATGATCGACCATCGCCTTTTTATGATCCGGTTTGTAATCTGAAGAGTATCTTTCTACTACTCTTTGGAGGATCTTATCCTCATCATAAAAATTTTTACCTCTATTTCCTTTGTAACCGGTTAAGTCGTAAGAAGATAAACCCGGGTTCTCGGCTAAACGTAATGGATGATTCATAATATTTCCTTTTAAAGAACGGCGACCTGAATACCACTATCATAAGCGAATACAACTCGACTGCCAGAACTTTTTAATTCGGGATACTATACATCGAACATCGTTTGTTTGGAAGAAAAAGTATAGCAAAGGTTATAGAACTAGAAAAACAGGTTTTTCTTAATATTCTAAAACCAAACCTTCATAAGGTGCGATCTCGAATACCACCGGGATTTCCATCTTCTCAGGTTTTCTATGAGTGGAGATAAGTATCTGAGCGGTACGGTTCGCGTTTGCTACGATCTTTTTGGATTCATTCTCAAAGTTCAAAATGATCAGACATTTTTTCTTTTCAAACTCTCTGGTGTATTGCAGAACTCCAGGAGGAGAATCGTAATCCAAGGCAAGAGTTCCCTTTTTCAGGATCTCATTCCCTTTTCTAAGCCATATTAGCTTTTTATAAAAATTTAATAAACTTTCGATAGATCTGGATTGAGTTTCCACGTTTACGGATTCGTATCTGGAAAAAACAGGAAGCCAAGGTTCTCCCTTGCTGAATCCGCCGTTCACATCTCCGGACCAACACATAGGAAGTCTACAATTGTCGCGGCTTGGATACACAGGCCAATATCTAATTCCGACAGGATCTTGGATGCGATTTTTAGGGACTCTTTCGTCCATCATCCCAAGCTCTTCTCCGTAATATAAGAACGGAGTTCCTCTTAGGGTTAAAAGCATTAGAGCTGCTATCTTTGCTCTAGCCGTTGTCTCTCTTCCCTTCGAATATCTGGTGATATGCCTGCGGAAATCATGATTACTTAATGTATAATTCGGCCAGCCCTTATCCCGGAGATACTTCTCCCATTCTTTGATCACATCCCTGAATTTTTCGGCCTTCCAAGGAGTATAAAAGAAAGCAAAGTTGAATGCTAAATGAAGCTCGTCACCTTTAGCGCCATAATAAGAAGCAGGAAGTGCGCTAGTGCCGGGAGGCTCCATCATCACTTCACCTACGGACATTCTGTCTCCGTAAGAATCCAAAAGTTTTCTGAGATCTTTTAAGATATCATGCATCTCAGGACGATCACGATCATAAATATGATTTTGTTGATCGAAAGGTCTAGCGATCCATCTCTTACGAGGGTTACTTCTTAACTCTGAATCCTTAACGAATAGATTCACGACATCTAAACGGAAACCATCGACTCCTAGATCTAGCCAATTTTTGACCATGGAGAAGATCGCTTTTTTAACTTCTGGATTTCTCCAGTTTAAGTCGGGCTGTTCCGCTAAGAAAGAATGATAATAATACTGATCTGTAGTCTTATCTAAGGTCCAAGCTCTTCCACCGAAAGTTCCCATCCAATTATTTGGAGGTTTTCCGCCGACTGGATCTCTCCAAATGTACCAATCTCTCTTAGGATTGTCTTTGGAAGATTTAGATTCTAAAAACCAAGGATGTTGATGAGAAGTATGATTTGCAACCAGGTCCATGATGATCCTGATCTTACGTTTATGAGCTTCTTTTAATAAACGTTTGAATGTTTCCAAATTCCCGAATACAGGATCGATACTTTCGTAATCCGAAATATCGTATCCGAAATCATACATAGGAGATGGATAAATAGGAGAAAGCCAGATGGCATCAATGCCTAGAGAGTTCGGAGTTCCGTCGTTTAGATAATCCAGTTTTTGGATGATACCTTCTAGGTCGCCGATCCCGTCCCCATTGGTATCTTTAAAACTTCTAGGATAGATTTGATAAACTACCGCGTTCTTCCACCAGTCCGCATCTATCTTTTTGCTGCGGCGAGGATGACTAGGCTTTTTGATCTGCCTGACAGATGTAGCGGCTTCTTTTTTTCTTTTAGAAGTAACTGTGGAACGACTACCCGAATCCATACTGGGAACCATTTTTAAAAAACGAGTTCCCCTGTCATCCTTTCCACTGGCTGGATTCTCAAGATCTTATCTTCCAGGGATTTTAACAATTCTGCATCTTTGACCTGTTCCCCGTCCTTAGTCTGGAGATAGAATGAGTCATAAGCATAATCTGCAGAAGTAGAGACCCTTAAATGAGAAACTTTTAAACCAAAATCAAATACTTTTCTTAAGATCCTATACACTAAACCGACCATATCAGGCATACGGACTTCCATGATGGTAGTATCTGTAATATCTTCGTTAGAAAAGCGAACAGAACGATTGATTATACTTTCCGGTATCGTCTTACGTGGATTCCATTCAGTTCTCTCGAAAGCGATACTGTCTCTTTGCAATTCTCCGGAAGCCATCAATCTAAGTTTACCTTCCATCCTGGAAAGTTTTTCAGAAGAAATATTCCCACTACCCTGGGAATCCGTTATTTGAAGAATATGGATCTGGAATTCTTCGAAAGTATAACTTTGCATCCCAACTAAACTCAAACCCTCGGAAGAAACAGAACAACATAAATCTAATAAGATCTCAGGAATATTACGACTTACTACTTCTACTGTTACGAAAGCGGGATCTTGTTCTGAATCCAAGAGTAAGACGGAATTTTCATCCTGGCTTAAAGAAGTAATTGATTTAAAATATTTTAATATTTTCCGGTTCGAAACTGTTTTTAAAAAACTTTCAGGGATCACTGAATATGCAAAAGAAGCGATCGTTTTAGAAATTTTAGGATCCTGTCCTTCTTTTTCTGTAAGATAAGCAACTAAGTCCTTAGCAAGAGCAACTCTTTCCTCTTCCCCATGAGGATCTTCCGAATCGGTTCTTTTATCCTTAAAGAAGTCTATTGAATTTTTATAAAGTACGTTTAAGATTGCTTTTTTCCAATTCGTAAGAACATTCGTGCCCACTGATTTAGTATCAATGATAGTAAGAATATATAAAAGTTTAAGTCTATCCGGATTGGAAACAGTTCTCGCAAAATTACGTATTAATAATTTATCGGAAATATCCCTTTTAGAAGAAAGTTCCGACATCAGGATATGTTTCTCAACGAGAAAACGAAATAGATCCGTATCTTCTTCCGATAAGCCCAAACGAGATCCAACAGAAACCGCAAGTTCTGCTCCGTATTCTGAATGATCTCCTTCTTTTACTTTTCCGGCATCATGAAGAAGAATTGCCAAAGCCAAAATTTCTGTCTTTTCACATTCACCGTAAACTTCTAAGATTTCTCTGTCTTCGAACTCTCCTTTATCTAAACGATCCAATTCATGAAGGATTAGAAGAGTATGCTCATCTACAGTGAACTCATGATGATAACTGAACAAAGGAAAATTCGTACATGCACCAAACTCAGGCAGAAGTTCTCCAAGCACCTGACATTCATGCATTAATTTTAATATTTTTCCTCTGTCTTTTTTGTTCTGAAGAATGCTGATAAAACCGCCGTTTACTTCCGCAGAATATCTGAAGTCATCATCCAAAAAATGAGAAGCGAATCTGATCTCGCTCAATAATCCGCCGGAAACTTCGAAACCTGTTTCCTGGATCATTCTGAAAGTAAGTAAAATATCTTTGTATAAAGTATGAGGGTCCGCAAAAAGATTTCCTTCGCTTGGAGGAAAGATCGTATTTCCTATTTTTAAGAATCGAATACCCTCATAGTCGAAGTTTTGGGCTTCTCCTTTTTTCTGAGCCGCCAATAAAGAATCCAAATAAACGCGAACGATAAAAAATATATTCTTCTGATGGCTATAGAGAGTGTTCATAAACTTCTCTATGGTTTGCATATCTTCTTTTTTACCGAAACCTAGATACTCTGCCACTTCCGGTTGAAGATTCAGATCCAAACGATCATGTTTTCTTCCGGTAAGAATATGAAGCGCAGTTCTGACTCGGATCAGAAAATCATAAGCTTCTTCCAAGGCTTGAACTTCTCCACTTTGGAAAACAGGAAGAACAGCAAGTCCACCAAGAGAACGGATAGGACTTCTGGATTTTTCGGTCCAATATAAATATTGAATATCTCTCAAACCGCATAGGTCCGTTTTTAAATTCGGTTCCGAAAGAAGAATAGGTCTTCCTTCTCTTAGAAACCTTTCCGAAAGTTGATCCTCTTTTGCTTGGTTATATCTGGTTGCAAACTTAGGAGGAAGTTTTGCTAAAAATTCTTCTTGGTATTTTTTGAATAGTTCCTTGGAACCCGTTAGGAATCGACTGTCTAAGACCGCATGAAAGCTGGACATATCATCCAGATAACGAAACGATTCTTTGATAGTTCTACAGGTATGGCCAACTTCCTTCCCGGAATCATAAAGATACGTATTTATGGAAGAAATGATCTCGGAAAGTTTGGAATCAGGAACTCCATTATGCAAATATAATATATCTACATCCGAATGAGGGGCCATTTCCATACGCCCGTAACCGCCTAACGCGATTACCGCTACTTCTTCCCCTTTTTTTAAGATACCCGAAGACTTTTCGAATCTGGTCCTTAAAAAAGAATCTATGATAAATGTGAGCTGGCGAGAAACCAGACGGCCTGAGACCGTCCTACTCTTTTCCAAAAGCCTTTGAAAACTATAGGAGATGTCTAATTCTAAAGGCAAGGTCGGTTCCTACTAGCTGTTAGACTGAGTTTATTTCAATTTATCGCCAGGGTTAGCGCCTCTATGAGGCACAAAAAGGCTGAGGCTCTCACCTTCTCCGGAAGCCAAAAGCATAGCTTCTGAAACTCCGAACTTCATCTTTCTTGGTTTCAAGTTAGCAACCGCAACAATGGTTAACCCAAGAAGATCCTGAGGTTGATAAGAAGCCTTGATACCTGCAAAAACATTCTTAGTTCCAAGAGGGCCCAGATCCAATTTTACTTGGACCAATTTATCAGCACCTTCTACAGGACCGGCTTCTATAATTTTACCTACTCTCAGATCTACTTTACTTAGATCCTCGATAGAAATTTCCAAAACTCCTTCTGTTTTAGGAGCAGCAGCGACAGTAGTCGCAGGTTGAGCGGATTTAGTTTCCAAAGTGTTTTCTTCTAACATGGTTTGAATCGATTTTTCCTCTACACGTTTGGTGATCATTTCATAAGCGGATACTTTTGTTTTTTCCAGATCGGAAGCAAGATGCGAGAACTCGGGCTTTTTGTTTAAGCCTAAAATTTTATACACCTTTTCCCCTGATCTAGGAAGAACAGGATATAAATAAATGGAGAGGATCCTTGCTGCATTCAAAGCAACAGTTACCGTTTTACGAGCAGCTTCCGCATCCGTTTTGATTTGGATCCAAGGTGCAAGATCGTTCACATACTTGTTTGCAATATCGCCCAAGCGGGAACATTCTTTCATCACTCTGGTATAATTTCGAGTCTCATACCATTCTCTGATCTTAGATTCGGAATTTCTAAGTTCATCCAGGATCTTCTTCCCTTCCGGATCGAGACTTCCCAAAGTTCTATCTAGCTTATCTAATATAGAAGTAGCGACCCTGGAAACTAGGTTTACGAAATTACCCACTAAATCCGAATTTACTTTTGCGGTATAATCATCGAAAGAAAGATCCAGATCGTCCATTCCAGGTCCTAGTTTTCCCGCCAAATAAAAGCGAAGATGTTCCGGATCCAAATGTTTCAGATAGCCTTCCGCCTTGATGAAGGTCCCTCTGGACTTGGACATCTTTTCACCATTGACAGTAATAAAACCGTGAACATGGACTTGAGTAGGAGAACGATATCCTCCTCCTTCTAATGTAGCAGGCCAGAATAAAGTATGAAAATATAATATATCTTTTCCGATAAAGTGAGAGATCTCTGTCTTCTCATCTTTCCAAAAAGAATCGAATTTTTTACGATCCCCTTTGAAATAATTCAAACTAGAAGCCATATATCCGATTGGAGCATCCAACCAAACGTAGAAATATTTTTCGACCTCTCCAGGTATCTTAAAACCGAAATAAGGTCCGTCACGAGAAATGTCCCAATCTTGGAGTCCGGCTTCGAACCATTCTTTCAATTTTTTGCGAACACCTTCCGCAACATGCGAGCCCTTCTCCACCCAATTGGAAAGATAACTTTCGAAATCTCCCAATTTGAAAAAGATATGTTTAGAATTTCGACTAACGGGTGGATTTCCACATAAGGAACAATGAGAATCTTTCAGATCTTTAGGAGAATAAGTGGCTCCACAATTCTCGCAGCTATCTCCATACTGATCTTGGGTCCCACAATTAGGACAAGTCCCTTTAATAAAACGATCCGGAAGGAACATCTTATCTGTATCACAATAAGCTTGTTCTATCTCTCTTTCCGCGATATGACCTTTACCCTTTAAAGAAAGATAAATTTCTTCGGAAAGGATTCGATTTTCTTCAGAGTTAGTGGTATAATAATTATCGTATTCTACTAAAAAGCCAGATAGATCCCGGTAATGTTCTGCTCTAACACGGTCGATCAATTCTTCCGGGCTGATCCCTTCTTTTCTTGCTGCAAGCATGATGGGCGTGCCGTGCGTATCGTCCGCACAGAAAAAATAACACTCATTACCTAAAGATTTTTGATAACGAACATAAACATCAGTCTGAATCGCTTCCAAAACATGGCCTAAATGAATAGGACCATTCGCGTAAGGCAAAGCAGAAGTAACGAGGATCTTTCGTTTTGTTTCGGAACTCACATAGTCAGGTTGAGAAAAATTCCCCCAAAATCAACATGGATTTTCATTGCAAAACCGCAGGTTGGGTTAAAATACATCGGAAAAACGGGAACACCCTTAAAGGGAAGGCATTGAAAATGGAAAGGGTTTCATCCTTGGCTAGCAAAGTTCTACCAGGTCATGAGTTTTACGAAAAGTTTCAGAAAAGTCTGGATAGAGAAACCGAGATTTTTCAACTCAAGATGAATTACGCCAAGGTCTTAGTTAGTCTTTGGTCTTATTCTTGTCATGCAGACGGAGTCTTTCATAGGAAAGAAGGGAATCTAGTCGGACAAATGGTAAAAGCTATGTTCGATAAGGATTGTATCTTCGATCATCACCAAGATCAAAAAGGAGAGATCATCGAAGAATTATCCGAAGTATTCGAATCCCCTCTTCCTGTTAAAATGATCACAGACTTTGCAGAAGGAAATCCTGTATTAGCAGTGAACTTCTACGAAGATGCAGTATGTATCGTAACTAGCGACGGCAAATTTACGGATAGAGAAAAAGAATTTTTGGAAGATCTGGCAAAGGAGCTAGAAATTTCTTCCATGGACAAGAAAAACATAGATAATAAATATACGGACGGCGACGAAGACTGAACTTCTAGTCGCCTCCTTCTCATGCCTTTTCCGATCCTATTACTTTTATTCGGCTATATAGGCCTGCAATTTCTGCTCAGCGGGCCTTTCATACAAGTTCTAGTAAATATAATATCCTTTAGACTATTCAAATTCCGTTGGTTGACCCCAGGCATCATACTTCCGGGGCTTTGGGTCTGGGCCAGACATTTTACCATATTCTTTCCGGGGGAACTCGGAACAGATATAGTACATGCAAAAGGAAGTTTCGTACATTTCAGGATCTCGTTCTCCAATCTATTTAAAGGAAAATTAATATTCAGAGGAGTGAATGTTCGCTCCTTTCATATGGATTATACGAATAGAGTAGAATCCAGGAAGAAGATAGAATATCTCCCTAAAAGAGGAAGGATCCAATTTAAATTGGAGAAGGTTTCCCATTCCAGTATAGATATTGAGGACAAGACCTTAACTCCGGTATTTAATATCCAGATACGGGACATCAAAATAGAGAACGGTGTTTTAGATGCAGGTTCTCCATTAGAAATTCTTTTTAGAAGTAGAATAGGTTCTTGCAGGTTAGGCAGAGAAGGTCTAGTCAGGACCGGAACACTCAAAGGTGGAGACAGAGGTTACCTCACATTGAGCGGGATCACTTGGGGAGAATTAGCCGGACTGGAAATTATTCCCTTACCTTTATTCAAAAAGCAAGTTCACCTAACTTTAGAATTCAGACATATAGATGAACATCATACCGACTTCGAAGGAACCCTATTGCATACAGGTATTGGAGAAGAAGAGGAATCCGAAACTTATCCTTTCCGTTTCGGAGTAGATTGGAACGATTTCAACCTTCCTTTTGATCTTGCACTTAGGAAATTGATTATGGAATTATTCCTTCAGACCAAGTTAGAAGGTTTGATGGCGAGAACCTTGCAGACGATTGCGAAAGGTATACGATTGTTTTTAGGGAAGGATTGATATCAATTATCCTTTTTAGATTCGCTATCCGAACCTTTTTTTGGACGAAGATCTATAATTTCATTATCAGGACGTAAGCTGCAAGTAGTATTAAACGAATACATCACATAAGAATCAAAACCAAATACCGGACCTGAATAACTCAGCATTTTTGCGCACTCATTTACATCTCGCTTTCTATAATATCTAGATTCATTAAGGCTTATCACCGTTTCGTTGATAAGAGATGCCATAATCACATCAACAAGTGTGCGAGATATCAATTCGTCACCGGTATACCCGTCCGCTTTATGTATAGTATCAGCCATAAGGTAATCGCCTACCTTGGCCGCACCAATCAGTTTCTTTTTAGCCTCGTCTCCTCTGTAAGTTTCAGTAAGTCCGACAGCGTCCCAAATCAGACAATTTGTTATGAAACCAATCGACAATACTGTCAGTATGGTGCCTAACCTTCCCATTTATTTCTCCCAAAATAGCGTAATTGCGAGTTAATCAATCTAATACGATTGAACAACCATCTATTTTAAAAAATAAAAAGTGAGAATATTATTTATGATTAACTTCACGAGCCTGGATCAGGCTCGTAATAAATTTGTGGGGGAAATACCAGGCCGCTTATCGAACTCTTTGGCCCATCCCCTCTACGATCCCGTTCAATTTAATCAAACCGGAGATCATATCTTTCATAGCGGAACGAAATGCTTTCTTTTGTTCTTCATCCGCTTTTTGGGAAGAAATATCCGCCTTCATAGATTCTAATGTATCACTAACCAGAGCAAGAATGCCATACATAGGCTCATCTTTGTTTGTGGAGTTAATGATAAACTCTATATTATTTTTATACATCTCTTTTCCCTTTTCGCCTATTGAGAAGTATCCGACCCCTTCTCAACTTAGTTCATTGTATAAAATCTATTCCTTTGAGGACAAGGATTCAAGTCGAATTTGCAATATTCGAAAGATTTATCGAATTTTCTAAAAAGTCCGGAGTCATTTCATCTTTTAGATCCACTCCTGAGATACCTCGTTTGAGAGATTCTGAAAGTAAATAAGCGGTTTTTAAGGATGCCTTCCGGAAATCTAAGCCGTCAGGGCGTATATTAGAGATACAATTTCGACTCTCATCTGTTTTGCCTAACTTAGGATCGAAGGTCAGATACATTCCTAAACTATCCGCGGAAGTAAGCCCTGGCCTTTCCCCTATGAGTAATACAATTGCCTTGGCACCTAAAATTTCTCCTATCTCATCTCCGATCGCAACCCTTCCTAATTTTCCTAAGATAAACGGTGCGATCTTATATTTTTGTTCGGACAAAATAGGGACCAGCACTTGTAAGAATGGAACCAAATTCGAATCGACTGCCTTTGCGGAAAGCCCATCTACCCCGATCAATACAAGATCATATTTTCCCTTTTTGGATTCCAATCTAGACCGAGAAGGCTCCGAGATCCTACGGCCCAAGTCCGGTCTTAGCAAATATTCTTCTCTACTTTTTGCTAAACTTTCCACTCCAACGATATCAAGTCCTAACGGTTGGAAAATTTTTTCGAGGTCTATACTTATCGTATCAAAATCCGGTTCAGCTAAGACAGCATCTCTTGCTCTTGCATGATCCAATCTGAATTTTAGTAGTTCGGAAGTTGGAATAGAACCACCCGATCTTCCTATACCAATTCTTGCAGAAGTTAAACTTTTCCAAAATTCTTTAGGATTCATCCGGCCTTATCCTCTAAAATTTCTTCGAGTAAAACCTTGTTCTGATTTTCTTTAGGCAAAAATTGTTTTGTGGTCTCGAATAAACCTTTCTCCAAAAGCCAGTTCTCGAATTCGGGAGCAGGTCTTAATCCAAAAATCTGGCGCAGATATAATGCATCATGAAAAGAAGTACTTTGATAGGACAACATCACATCATCAGCACCCGGAACTCCCATAATATAATTACATCCAGCTGCCCCAAGTAAAGTAAGCAATGTATCCATATCATCTTGGTCCGCATCCGCATGATTTGTATAACACACATCCACGCCCATAGGAAGGCCTAAAAGTTTTCCGCAAAAATGATCTTCCAGCCCTGCTCTTAATATTTGTTTTCCATTATATAGATATTCAGGTCCGATAAAACCAACTACAGTGTTCACGAGTAGAGGATCGAATTTTTTTGCCACTGCATAGGCTCTCGCTTCCAGAGTTTGTTGGTCCACACCAAAATGAGCGCCTGCAGACAACCCGCTCCCCTGTCCTGTTTCAAAATACATTACATTACTCCCGACAGTCCCTCTGTTTAACTCTAAAGCCATCTGTCTGGATTCTTCTAAAATACTTAAATTCACTCCGAAACTTTTATTCAAAGCTTCACTTCCTCCGATGGATTGAAATACTAGATCAAGAGGAGCACCTTCTTCCATTGCTTTCATAGAAGTAGTTACATGACAAAGAATACAAGATTGGGTCGGAATAGAATATTTTTGGATAATAGAATCCAACATCCTAAGAAGTGCAATAACGGTAGGAACGTTATCTGTCGCAGGATTAATACCGATGACTGCATCCCCACTTCCTAATAAAAGTCCATCCAAAATACTTGCGGCAATTCCTTTCGGATCGTCGGTAGGATGATTTGGTTGTAAACGTGCAGACAATCTCCCAGGAAGACCAATTGTGTTCCTGAACTTGGTCACTACAGGAGATTTTTTAGAAACCAGGATTAGATCCTGGTTAGACATTAACTTAGAAACGGCAGCAGCCATCTCAGGAGTGATCCCATCTCGGATCTCGGAAATCAGTTCCGAGTCGGTATTTTCTCTTAAAAGAAAATCGCGGAATTCTCCCACAGTAAGGGAAGAAATTTTAGAAAATGCAGACCGGTTATGAGAATCTAAAATTAGTCGAGTGACCTCGTCTTTTTCACCGGGGATCAATTCTATATTCAAAAATTCTGATAGATGTAGATCCGCCAAAGCCATTTGAGCAGCCACCCTTTCTTCTTGAGTAGAAGCAGCGATGCCTGCCAATTGGTCTCCTGAGCGAAGTGGACTTGCCTTAGCCAATAAAGTTTTTAGATCAGGAAAAACGTAGGATTTCCTACCAAGAACGGTTTTATAACCCATATTGATTTCCTATTAATATCATTCAGGATCTTGGATCTTACTTACTCTAATTCTGAAAAATCCCAAATCAAGAAAATTGCCTTTTCATTTTCCAAAAATAGAAGCTCTTGCCCAGATCAATCCGCTTGCCAAGATCAAAACAAAAATCCCGAATAGAATTGGATGCTGCCAAGCACATACCCCTAATACGATCGCAGACAAAACAAGCGCGATAGAAGGTAGAATTTTCCCTCCTGGGACCTGAAATGGTCTTTCTCTATCCGGTTGTTTTTTTCGGAGCACAAAAAAACTGATCATGGAACAGAAATACAAAAGTAAAGCTCCGAATGCAGACAATGTGATCAGTTCGGATGTTTTACCTGTGCATAATGCGGCGATCCCGAATGCAGTATTTGCCATCAAAGCATTTGCAGGAGTTTTGAATTTAGGATGGATCTTTCCGAAAAATTTAGGAAGAAAATTCGCTCTTCCAAATTCGAAACTGGCTCTTCCCCCCGCCAAAATAATCCCGTGAAAAGAAGCGATCAGACCGAAGAGCCCGATTGTGATCAAAAGATGAAAAGCCCAACCAGATTCTCCATATAATTTCCGTAATGCGAGTGGCAAAGGATAATCAGAAGCAACAGCGCCAGGCTCCGGATACACGATCATCTCCCAACCGCCCACTCCTATGGAAGAAAAAAATACCAATCCACAAAGTACAACTAAGGTGGCTAATGCAGATCCGAATCCGATCAGTATATTCTTTTGAGGATCTTTAGTTTCTTCTGCGACATTTGCTACTCCTTCTATCGCCAGAAAAAACCAAACAGCAAAAGGTAAGGAAGATAAGGCGCCACCCCAACCGTTTGGCAATGGATTGGAAGAGAACTTCTCCCAAGAAAAACTAGGAAGTGTAAGTCCTGAAAATAAAAGTAATTCAAAAACTGCTAATATAGTAATTCCAAACTCGAATGATGCTGCAAATTTTACTCCAAGTATATTCAAACTTGTAAAGAGTAAATAAGCTACGATTGCAATCCAAATCGGATCAATTCCCGGCAAGAATAAGGAGAAGTAAGCTCCGATTGCCGCAGCAATCGCAGGAGGTGCAAATAGAAATTCTATTAACTGAGCGGTGCCGACGATATAGGCCCAAACATTTCCGAGAGCTTCCCTACCGTAGTCGAATGCCCCTCCCGCTTTCGGGATCATACACGCGAGTTCAGTGTAACTGAAAGAAAAACAAACATATAGCAGAATGATCAGTAAGGTGGCAATTCCTAACCCCAAGGTTCCACCAACTGGCAGACCCAGGTTCCAACCAAAATACATGCCTGAAATAACGTATCCGACTCCTAAACCCCAAAGTAGCCAAGGACCTAAGGTTCGACTGAATTCTTCTTTTGATTCCATCTCTGGACTTAAATAGCAAAAACTGTGCCTATTCCAAGTTCGTTTCTTCTTTAGGAAAAAACTCGACGTCTAAACTTATACCAGGGAGCATTCAATATGCCTCAGTTAAGATCTCGTACTTCCACCCACGGACGCAATATGGCCGGAGCCAGAGCACTCTGGAGAGCCACCGGTATGAAAGAAGGTGATTTCGGAAAACCGATCATCGCAATTGCAAACTCATTCACTCAGTTCGTTCCAGGACATGTTCATCTAAAAGACCTAGGGCAAATGGTCGCAAGAGAAGTGGAGAAGGCGGGAGCCGTCGCAAAAGAATTTAATACCATCGCAGTGGATGATGGTATCGCCATGGGGCATGGCGGAATGTTATACTCTTTGCCAAGCCGTGACCTGATCGCCGACTCAGTCGAATACATGGTCAATGCTCATACTGCGGATGCACTTATCTGTATTTCCAATTGTGATAAGATTACGCCGGGCATGCTCATGGCAGCCTTACGATTGAATATACCTACCGTTTTTGTTTCCGGCGGACCAATGGAAGCTGGAAAAGTAAATTGGAACGGTGATATTCGAAAATTGGATTTGGTGGACGCAATGGTAGAGGCCGCCAACGAAAATGTTCCAGATGAACTTGTAGAACAAATCGAACGTTCTGCTTGCCCTACTTGCGGATCTTGTTCGGGGATGTTCACTGCAAATTCAATGAACTGTCTTACGGAAGCATTAGGACTTTCTCTTCCTGGCAACGGTTCCACGTTAGCTACTCATGCAGACAGAAAACAATTATTCTTAACTGCAGGAAGATTGATCGTAGATCTTGCAAAAAGATATTATGAACAAGACGATGAGTCAGTTCTTCCTAGAAATATTGCAACTCATGAAGCTTTCCAAAATGCGATGAGCTTAGACGTAGCAATGGGAGGATCCACAAACACCGTTCTCCATATTCTTGCCGCTGCCCACGAAGCTGGGATCAATTTCAAAATGCATGATATAGATCTTATCTCCAGAAGAGTTCCTTGCGTTTGTAAAGTTGCTCCTGCCACTCAAAAATATCATATGGAAGATGTTCATAGAGCAGGCGGAGTCATCGGAATCCTCTCCGAATTGGACAGGGCTGGTCTTCTCCACAGGGATGTACCTACTGTTCATTCTGCTACATTAGGAAAAGCTTTAGAAGAATGGGATATCGTTCGTCAGAATGCAAACTCCAAAGCATACGCATTATTCTCCGCGGCACCTGGTGGAGTTCCTACAACCGAAGCATTCTCCCAAGACAAACGTTGGCCTGAGCTGGACTTGGACAGAGCGAATGGGTGTATCCGTGATGTAGAACATGCATACTCCCAAGACGGAGGACTTGCAGTTCTTTATGGAAATATCGCGCCTGAAGGTTGTATCGTAAAAACTGCAGGAGTAGACGAGTCCATCTGGAAATTTAAGGGCAAAGCCAGAGTAATGGAAAGCCAAGAGGAAGCTGTGGCCAAAATTCTAGGCAACGAAGTGGTAGAAGGTGACGTAGTCGTAATCCGCTATGAAGGTCCAAAAGGCGGACCTGGAATGCAGGAAATGTTATATCCTACTTCTTATCTAAAATCCAAAGGTTTAGGAAAAGCATGCGCACTTCTAACCGATGGAAGATTCTCGGGAGGAACTTCCGGACTTTCTATCGGACATGTTTCTCCGGAAGCAGCAGCCGGAGGAATCATCGGCCTCGTAGAAGAGGGTGATATTATAGAAATAGATATTCCTGACAGATCCATTCACTTAAGAGTGAGTGACGCAGAACTTTCGGATCGTAGAGATAGAATGAACGATAAAGGCAAAGATGCTTGGAAACCTAAGTCCAGAAAAAGAACGGTTTCCGCGGCATTAAGAGCTTACGCCGCTATGACTACTTCTGCACATACCGGAGCCGTTAGAGACGTTAGCCAGGTAGAACATCAATAATTTAATGAGACAGAACTATTCCTCGAGTAAGGGAATTGTAAAAGAATAAAAAGTCGATGCCTGATAAAAAGACTGGAAACCGATCTTAAAAGAGAGTATCTTCTACTTATGTCGAAAATTGCCCTTACTCTCCCTTCTGTACAAACTCCCTCTGAGCTGATGGATTTCCTCAAAAAGGAATCAGATAATCCGAACTTCGATCTTTGGTTGGACCAATTATCCGAAAGAGCAAGATCCGGAGACAAACTGGTTTGGAGTTTTTTATACCAAGCTATTAGAGAGGCGGATTCGGGCAGATTGTCCTGGGGATTTCACAAAAGACTTCTTTCCGGGCTCTTTCATATGCTTTCTCGGATCGGAGATTCCCAGTCTTATAGATTATTCATAAATTATGTTAAATCCTTGGATAGGACTATTCCGACAGGCGCTTTAGAATTGATCGGGGATCTAATCCCTACATTCAAAGAAATTGATATAGATGAGATCATTTCCATCTCTTCTCTAAATGACCCATTCAAATCTGCATTTGGAATCTATGCACTGGCCCAGATCGTTTTAGAAGACAGGATCCCTGAAGAAAAGATAGAACAAGTAAAATCGTTCCTAAGAGATTATCATAATCCGAGCTATTACTTGGATCATCTGGTAGAAAGGACTCTTGAGTTTTTAGAAAGGGACAATTCGGACATTCTCGCCTTTGTAGAACAACTCGCCAGTTGATAAAAAAAGGAAGTCTTTCGACTTCCTTTTTTATTCTTCAGAATTTAAGAAGGATCTTTTAAGCTGAATATTGGTCCATTAGAGATTTTGCAATTACTCTAAGAGCCATAACTTCTTCCGCACCTTCAAAGATGGAGAATACACGAGCATCTACGAAATAACGAGAAACTGCGTATTCTTCCGCGTAACCCATTCCACCATGAATCTGCATCGCTTCTCTTGTTACCCATTCAGCAACTTTAGAAGCATAGAACTTGATTAAAGTCGCTTCCATCTGTCCTTGGTGGTTGTCTAAAAGTTTTGCTACAGTATTAGTGAACTGGCGAGAAGCCTGAACAATCATCGCCATACGAGCGATCTTATACTTAGTTAGGTTATAATCGAAGATTGGTTTTTGGAAAACTTGTCTCTCTTGAGCGTAACGAAGACCAGCTTCTAAAGCCGCTTGCATTACACCGTTTGCACGAGCTGCAGTTTGGATTCTTCCACCGGAGAAACCTTCCATTTGGAAATAGAATCCTTTTCCTCTTGCAGGTTCGCCACCTATCAGGTTCTCTTCCGGAACGAAATAGTCTTCGAAAGAAACTTCGAAAGAGTGCATACCGCGATAACCGATAGTTCCGATAGCTTTACCGGAAATTCTTCCACCACCGTCTTGTTTATAATCAAATTCATGACCGGTGAAGCTTGGCTTCTCTGCAAGAACGATAGAAAGACCTTTATGTTTTAACTCAGGATCGGACTCAGTTCTTACAAGAATTAAAAGAAGGTTTGCATATCCTGCAAAAGTACACCAGGTTTTAACTCCATTGATGGACCAGCCCCCGTCCACTTTTTTAGCGGTTACGGAAACTCCGGCAACATCAGAACCGTAATTAGGTTCAGTTACCATGATACCGCCCATTTTCTCACCGGAAGCGATCAAAGGAAGCCACTTCTCTTTTTGAGCGTCAGTTCCACCTTTTAATAATGCTTTGGAAAGAATTTCAGGACGAGTGATTAGAGATCCTGCTATCCCCAAAGATCCTCTAGAAAGTTCTTCAGTTACGACAAGCATGGAAATATTATCCGCTTTATCGTTCGGTTGTAATCCGCCGTAATTTTCAGGAATACAAAGACCGAAACATCCCATGTCTCTTAAACCTTGGATGATCTCTTCCGGAACGATGTCGTCGTGGCGGTGAACATGCTCTGCTTTAGGAGCCACAACTTCTTCTGCGAATTGTTTGAAAGTTTGGCGGAACATTTCATGGTCTTCGCTTAGACCATAAGCACCGAAATGTCCTAATGAAACGATAAGATCAGCGATATGGTTATAGTTCTCGATCGCGCTTGCTTCTTCTAAGAACTTGTTCGTAGATTCATCGAATAATTTAGAAATTAAGTCCTGAGTAGAAATACCATATTCGGAAGTTCTGGAACTAAACTCTGTGCGGATATGAGAAACAACTTCTGCTGCGAAAACCTGAGCCATTAATTTTTCAAGCTCACCTGTTCCGAGAGAATCGTTCCAAGCGTAATCGATAAAGTTTTCTGCGATCTTTTGTTCTGAGGTCAACCAAGCGATTTGGTATTGTACGAATTGGTTTTGGTCCATTTTGGAAACGGAAACTTTTCCATTGGAGCTACATTTAGCCGCTAGGGCCTTGGTTACTTGTTCGATTATTGCTGAAGACTTGCTTAAAGCCTGTTTTGCCGCCGAAGAGTCCGTCGGAGCTTTCGTTGCCATCATTTGTTCCTACCGATTATTGGGAAATATTACTCAAAATACTATAACCTGGGGCCGTTTCGGCCTGTCATTTAAGTTTTTGAACCCAAGTCTCGGGTAGAAATGAGACAGAATCAAGGAAAAAGGCAACGGAAAGCTGAAGTATTTACCATTGGCCTTTTCCTTGTACACTCAATTTAATTTAGTTCTTAGCGTTTCCCTTCTTAAGGTTTGCTTCTCTGATTTTTTTAAAAATTTTCGAAAGTTCTTCCGATTTCGCAATACTCGCAGCTAAACTTGGATATTTCCCAGAAATTTCCTTTTTGCATTCTTCGAAACCGTCATCAGATGTAGCGAGTTTTCCTTTCGTGTAAGAAAGAGTTCCCCCAAAGATCGGATTTTTAGAGCCACCTGTCATGAGATTAAATATTGCGCCACCCGGAAGTTTTAATGAAAGATTTCCGTTCGATGCATTAATATCTACTGCATTCAGCGCATAAATAACATCTTTACCGGCAACTAGATAACAAGCAGATATTAACCCTGGTTTTTCGGCAGAACCTCCTCCCAAATCGATCTCATGACCGCTAATCTGACTATTGGTAAGATCAAAATTATTCAAGGTCACGTTATAAAGGTTCGCCGGACTTACGTCAAAATTCGCTTTAAAAAAATACAGTGTTTTATCCTGCGATATTTGCTTATCAATATCCTTCGCAGGATCTATAACGACAAAACTCGAACACCCGACCGTAAGTAAAAATAAAAAACAAAATTTCAATTTATTCATAAAACCTCTTAAATATAAATTTCAAAAACAATAATCTCTTTCAGCTTTTTCATGCAATAAAAAGAATATTTTTGGCCATTATTTCTTATTACGAAAAGAGATCATTTTTATGATATGCCATTCGTGAAAATTTTGCTGCGTGCCGCTAACGTTATATTCTACTGCGTGATGCGACATTCCGTCCACACTGTCATCGGTTAAAAAACCGAACTGAGTAGGATCCCTGTCAATACTTTCGATTATATTTAACGGAAACCTGGTCGTAGAGTTATCGATTAAATGAAAAGTTCCGGATAATTTTATCTTTTCAATCCTCTTCTGAGATTCGACAGAGACATCTAAATTTTTAGCCCCATGAGCAATCAGCTTATCAGTTAACAATTTCGCTTTTGGATTACTTTTCGAAAATTCTTTTAGGAATTTCAAAAACATATTCTCGCCATCGGTTAAATATAAATTAACTTTCGCTCCCTTACTTAAGTAGAATTCAGCCAGATCATAATCCTCAGAAAGAACTGCATTAAATAATGGTGAAATTGGAAGTCCATAACTCAAATCTTCATCATGAGAGTTTTTAGATGCGATCAAGTAAGCGACTTGATTTATCTTCGCTCCGGCCTTTAAAAGTATATCTGCAATTTCTTTTCCATTTGCACCAATTAAAGGAGTTCTATCGCCTACTTTTCGAATAACACCTGACTCATTGGACATGATACATTCCGAAGATCTTGAATTTGGATTAGCCCCTTTTTGCAAAAGGAGCAGGACAAGTTCCTTGTTTCCTGCTTTTGCCGCATGGTATAACGGGGTCCCACATTTATTGGATTCCAAACTTTCCCCGTTTTGAATTCGTTCTATTACCTTGTCTGTTTTACCATCCACAGTGTCGGTAACTATGGTCGCCGTTGCACAAGCTACATTAGTCGCTAGTAACGAGGCTAAAATTATATTTTTCATGGCGAAAAATTGAAGGTTATGGGCAATATGTAAAGTTCAAAAAGGAAGCGAAAAATTGTTATGGGATAACTAACTGTTTTCTATATTTCGAACGAGAGAAGATCTGATCTTTAATAGATTATTCCTGATCCTTCTCCTTTGGTCATCAGTCAGAAGTATTTCTTTTCTTTCTGCCCTATCTAAAACCAAACTCGCTTTTTCCACGAATTCAATAGCCGCATCGCTAGCCGATTCTCTCTTCTGCTGCTTTTCTTTAAAAAGATCCAAAGCCTTTTGGACCTCTTTTAATTGTTCTGTGACCGAAACGATTTCTTCTACAGGGGAACTCATGATTGCAATCCTCTATTCGTAAAGAACGTCGATGTACTTTTTCTTAGCTTCGGCATGTTCTTTAAAATTTTTAGAGAAGTAATGAAATCCGTCCGGTTTTAATAAGAAGAATAAATACTCTGTCTTAGTCGGCATGAGTGCAGCTTCCAAAGAAGGTTGTCCCGGATTGGAAATTGGACCAGGCGGATATCCTTTATTCATATAAGTATTATAAGGAGAAACGATCTTCAGATCCTTTTCGAAAATACGAGGATGTGGTTTATCAAAAAGATACTGGATAGTAGCGCAAGACTCCAAAGGAATATCCTGCTTGAGACGATTTAAGAAAACGCCCGCCATCAAAGGCCTTTCTTCATTTTTTTTAGCTTCTCTTTCTACCACCGAAGCAAGCACGACGATCTCATGTAATTTTTTAGGATCTAATTCCTTTGCGCCGGGAACCTTCTCCAATCTAACATAAAATCTTTTGATCATCATTCTCGCGATCTTATCCGCAGGAAAATTCACAGGAACGCTGTAAGTCTCAGGGAACAGATAACCCTCTGCATTATTTGCAGGTATCTTAAACTCTCTTAATAGTTCGGTTCTGGAAGCAGCATTTAAAAAATCAGCCCTGGTCTTAATTAAGTTTTTCTTAACTAACAGATCCCCGATCTGGCGGTTATTATAACCTTCCGGAACTGTAAAAGTTACAAGTTTAACTTTTCCTTCCGTGATCACTTGTAGGATCTTACGCGCATCCATTCCGTCATTGATCTCATATAGGCCGGCTTTGATCTTTCCTGCGGATCTGGTTGCCTTAATTAGAAAAAGGAAATATTTGGAAGATTTTAACAAACCGTTCTTGGAAAGATTTTCAGTAACTTCCGCAGGAGAATCGCCCGGTTCAACGATAATGTCCACCTTTACTTGGCCAGCACCTACGGCTCCTCCTTTGATCTCATCTACAACAAAGAAGGCGACCGCACCCGAAAGTGCAAGTATGCCTAATAAAACAACGGATCTTCTCACGAATGTATTTTTAAAAATCATAACCGCATCTGCCTCGTATTTCTATCGGCGAAAATTCCTTTTTACGGAACCTCTACTTCCCTAAAAAAGGGATCTCTGGAACTAAGTTTTTCGTCCCGCTTCTATCCTGCTCTCTGAAAAAACAGGAATAATACCCTTCGTGACAAGCTGCACCTTCCTGTTCCACTTCGTACACAACAAAACTTCCGTCTTTGGGTGATAAGATCCTTTTCAGTTTTTGGATATGTCCGGAAGTATCTCCCTTTCTCCAAAGCTGGTTTCTGGATCTGCTGAAATAAATTCCCATGGATTCTTTCTGACTGAGCTCTAAACTTTCTAAATTGGAGAATGCCTGCATCAAAAACAGACCATTCTCATCTTTAGTGATCACAGGAACCAAACCGTCCGAGAATTTGAGGCCATCGAAATTGGAGATGTCCAACAATTCCTTTTCCGAAAAATCGGGATGTGAAATTAGTATCGTATCTTCGTCGCAGTCTATATAAGTTTTCACGTTAGTCGGAAGATCGTTGCGGAGAAGGTCCCATTCTGCTTGAGTCATCCTTCTCAATTCCGAAATTTTTCCGGGTTGTCCCCCGGCCCAAATAATAGTAAGCATTCTTTTCCTACATAAACCAAGGACCGACCGGAACCGTCAAGAAAGGTGAGACCTTGAAAATCCTCCAAGGCCGCACCTAGTAGGATGTTATGCCGCTTCTTTTTCTCTTCTATCTCCGAAGCTGTCGAACCGGACCTCGTCCGCTATTACTTTGACCTTGGAACGGGATTGGCCTTCCTGATTTTTCCATCGATCTTGTTTTAAATGCCCGATTACTGTTACCTTTTTCCCTTTTTTAAGATACTCGGAACAATTTTCCGCAAGCTTCTCCCAGACTTCCACATCCACGTAAGAGACCTCGGACTCTTCTCCTTCCGTTCTTTTGTAATTATGGTTCACTGCCACAGTAAAATTCGTGACTGACTTTCCGGCCTGGGTCCTCTTTAATTCCGGATCACCGGTTAAAAAACCGTCCAGAACCGTGAGTGATAAATTTTTCATAAACATTTTCCTCCTAGGGAATATAGGAGCTACGTGTAGTAGAATGTTTACTGTGCTCGTGATTTTTTTGGATTTAGCGGACCTTCTCCCGGAATTTTGATTCCGCGAGATTCGTTTTGGATAGAGAGAATGACGGGCCCAAAAACTTGGGCCCGATCTGTTTATTCTTCCAGAGTGGTAAGGTAAGAGTCGCCTTCTAAAATAGAAGAAACACCAAGATAATATTCATCTTCTGTGTTGAATTGTCCGGCAAAAGAATACCAGCCGATAGAAATGCCCAAGAGGAGTGCGGCCGCTACCGCTAATACATTTCTGATCGGGAACTGGACTAATTTTTTAGAACTTTCTTCTTTTGTGTATCTGTCGATCACACAAGAAGCTAAATTTTTAGACCAGTTCGGATCTAATTTTCTTTTTTCGATCTCTTCCTTCATTGGTAGACAATCTTTCAATATTTTCCCCATACTTCTCCTCCTTCTCTTTTTTCGGAGTTCTGCATTCTTCGTAACATTTCCTTTCCTCTAGCCGCTCTGGATTTTACCGTTCCAGCTGGAACTCCCAGAACTTCAGCGATCTCTTTTTCGGAATATCCGGAAAGATAATATTGGATCACACTTCTATACGCTTCCGGTAGATTTCCGATCCAAAGTTTTGCTTTTTCCCAAGTAGGAAGATCTTCTCTATCCTCGGGAAGTTCTTTATCAAAAGCGAAACTTCTGGAATCTTCTTCCGATCTTTTTCCAGCCTTCTCTGCTTTGGTTTCTTCTCTCATCAGATTTTCATTCATACGAATGGATTCATTTCTGGCGATAGTGTACAACCAAGTGGTCAATTTTGAGTCTCCTCTAAATTGACCTTTTTGTAATGCCTTATAAGCGCGAAGATATGTTTCCTGTGCGACATCGTCTATCGCATATGCAAAGCGTTCATACAAGTAACGGGAGACCGCCGCTAAGACGATCTCCCTGGTTTCTTCTACGAAGCGGGAAAATTCTGCCTCTCCCATTTTACCTCCGAAAGACTTTGGAAATTAATCCTCGTCTTCCTTATCGAATTTACTCTGGAACTTAAGGATTAGATCCGCCAGTTTCCCTCTTTGTTCGGGAGTTAATACCGCGTGGAATTCCACTGCCTTTTTGGTGAAAAATACTCTAAGAGCTGCGATCTTTTTCTCTCTTTCTTCGCCCAACTTGTTCCATTTTTCAGGATTCAATTTGTCTGCACGAAGTTCTTCTACTGCTTCCTTAGGGAAGAAGTGTCCGCCCATCTTTAGCTCTTTACGTTTTGCAAGCACGTCCTCTTTAATTTTATCAAGGGTCGCAGCTTGTGTATCAGTTAGATCCAATTCTGATTTAAGTTTTTTGACGATATAATTGGCTCTTTTCTCATGGGACATCCATTTATGATGGCAACCCTGAGTCAGTAGGGCGGTAGTCCCCAGCACCAACAAAATCGCGGTTATTTTCGTAATTTTGCGAAACATTCATTTCTCCTCTTTATGCTCCTGGGACCGGAGCCTAAAAAGTCGGTTCCAAAAAAATTAAGAAGAAAGTATGAGAATATCTTCTTCCTTGATCTCGTATTTAGAAGCCAGACGGGTCACGAGAGAAGCCAGGAGCTCCTGGGCTTTTTTGTGATAATAGAATTCTTCTCCCACTTCGATGAAGAACTTACGGACTCCGGGGAGTTCTTTGAGAACAAATGCGATCTCTTGGGCAATCTTCTCCGCATTTTTTTGGAAAGGACAACCTATGAGTTTCACTCCATTTCCGTAAGATACGTTTTGGGTCCTTTCAATGGAGAATGGGTATTTCTTTTTATCCACGATCATATCATCCGGGATCTTAAGAACGGAGACTATCTTTTGCAGAAGTTTATCCGGATCGAAAGGTTTAAGGATATAACCCACAAGTTGTTTGCTATGAGCCGCAGCCATTACATCTTCTTTTTCGTTACTTGCAGTTAGGAATACAATCGGGGTATTTTTGTTCAGGTCCGGGACCTTACTTGCCAGGCGGACTCCGGAAAGCACAGGCATCATATTATCCAATAGGATAAAATCGTATTTCGTTTTTCTTAATTTGAGCTCCGCGGCCATTCCATCCACCACATGGTCCACTTCGAAATTGAACCTTTCCAAAAAATGAATGAGTAATTCTGCAGAACTTTCGTTATCTTCGGCAAATAAGATCTTAAAGAAAGATTGGACCATAAATCTGAAATATTTCCTTAATTAAGCACCGAGGCCCTTAAAAAGGCCGGTTAAAACTTTTATTCTTCGTAAATCATCCGTTTTTATAATGTTTAGTCGACGATAAAATTTCGGTGAACTTGGCCAAAAATAAAAAAACGGGACCCCCGATTTCTCGAAGATCCCGCTTTTATATTCAAACTGAAAGTATATTAGATTATCTTCCGGCTTCCCAATATCCTTCTGAATACTGGTCCGTAAGGTTTGCCCATACTTCTGAAACTCCCTTAGCATTTTTTGCCTCTTGGAGTTTTTTGTTCTCATATGGAGTTACAGGTGAGGAGAAGTTCCAGCCTCTTGCAGAACAAGCGCTCTTTCCGTTTGCCCAATTCCCGGAAGCATCTGTGATTGCCCAGTTTCCGCTTCCGTCTTTACAAGCATAACGATAGCTATTGGAACATTTATTATCATTCCAACGGCCGCTTCCGACGATCTGTAAACAATCTTCCGCTCCACCATAATCGTTAGGCTCCGCATTATCCCAAGACCAAAGTCCTTGTTTTGCGAAATCAGGACTGAATTGATCGATCCCGAATACGCTGATCCCGCAAGCCAACATCTGAGCAATATTATCGTTTGTGAATACTCCACTTTCTTTCACGCCATCATAAACGCCAAAGTAGTTGGTGCTATCGTTGAAAACGCGAGTCATGGTGTTATCGTATACACTTCTGGACCAGTTACAGCTAGGATATCCTTGGAAAGCTTTAGGGCTGATCGTATTACTTCCGAAAAAGATCCTTTTTGAGTATTGATTCCAAGCTCCGTCATAACAACCGTTACTCATCATCAAGATCCTTCTGTTAGAAGAAACCATATCTTTGAGTTTAGGCATGTTTGCAGCATTCGGAATATCTCCGCAAGAACCGCTGTATCTGTATAGATAAGGATCTAAATAACTTCTTACAATCCCTAAGAACTCATCCTGTCTTCCGTCCAGATAATCCTCAAAATAAAGGACTAAAACTTCGTTCCTGTTTTGAGGAGAGGAAATCCAGTTACGGATCTCTTCTAATCCTTTGCTCGCAGGACGATCGAATACGTTACATCCTAGATCGTTGGATTGAGCATGGCAAAGCAGGAAATCGTTTTTGAAATTTGTGCTTAGATAATAATGAATATCCAATTCTATAAACCTAGCTCCCAATCTCAACTGGTCCGTAAGAGAGACCTGTTGGTTCGGGAAAGCGTAAGAAAAGAAAGGTCCTGCATACGCTTTGCTATTATAGGAGTTATGTGTGCCGTAAAACAAAGCCTTATGCACCGGTAGGTTTGCCGCTACTTGCACTTGTCTTTGCACCGCGAGTGATTTTGCTTCCGCAGACTTTTCGAATATATCGATTGGACTTTCAGTTACTGCTCCCCTACTTGCAAATAAACTAGTCGAAGACAAGCTTATGAACAAAACGGTAAGCATGATTAATTTTCTCTTCATATTTCCATTCACCTTTTTTACTTCTGTGAAAGCATAATATTTCGAGGGCTTAACTCGTAACAAGCTTCTTCTTATAAGTGGCTTATATATGTTTCTTTTTATGAAGAACGATCGTTATTTAAAATATAATAATGAATTAGTGGGAACACAAACAAACAGAGTTAAGTGAGCAGTCACTCATATATTATATTTATTTAATATATTTTCAACACAAGTTCGATCCATAACTCATATTTAAGCGTACGGTTTCGTTTTTCTCCGAATAAATAGAATGAAAACAACTTGTTTCATTGGAAGAAAGTCCCCAAAATGCGAGATATGCCAGCCAAGAAGAAGTCCACAAAGAATAACTCTTCCCCTAAACGTGGGATCAAATACGAAGACAAATCCCCGGGACAACCAGAACTAGTTCCGATTTTTAATGAGATAAAAAAGCTAATGAAACCCTATATAAAGGGAAGTATCAAAGAAAGAGGAGATTCAAAAGGCCAATACGGCTTGGTAAGTGAGATGGAGATCGAGGTAAACGGCAAAAAAAAGCCGGAAGTTTATTTCGTTGGCGCACTCGTTCAAAAAGGATATGTGGGATTTTATTTTATGCCTGTGTATTCGGAGCCAGAATTGAAAAAAGTTTTGCCTCAAGAACTTCTGAAATGTTTAAAAGGCAAAAGTTGTTTTTATATAAAGAAGAAGGACCCAATCCTTCTCTCTCAAATCAAAGATGCCTTAAAATTAGGATACGAAGATTATAAGAAGAAGGGCTGGGTAAAATAAAGTCCTTACTTTCCGAGAAAGATCTTTAAGAAGTATTCTCTTAACTCGGCGGAAGGCATGATCTGGTAATGAGATAATCCTTTTAAGATCTTAACCCTGTTTTCAGGATTGGACTTCTTACGAAATACTGAATCACTAAACAAAGTAAGACTTGGTTTTTCTACGATACCATCACCGATCCAAGAAGACCAGTCTCCTTCTTCTTCCGAAACAAAACTATAAATCTGATAGGCATCTATCTCGTCTAGTTCTCCGAAATATTTATCTTTTCCGTATCTGCCTAGATGTGATCCTTCTTTCCAATCTTCTTCCCGTATAATCCCGTGAGAAAGATCCTTCATTGCTTCACTTCTCTGATTTCCAATATAACCGACTAATTGCACCGGAAATACAGGCAGAGCTTCGGCTCCGAGTCCCAACCAGAATCCTACTTTTTCGATATAGGAACCTCCGTCAGGAGAACTGATAAATAATACTTTTTTAATATTGGAAGAAAGCGGATTTCCTTCTTTTTGAGAAGAATAAAGAGCGCTTCTAAAAACGAGTCCGCCCTGGCTATAGGTCACGACATCGAATTTTTGATTCTTTAAATCCGGATCTTCCAGAACCTTTCTCACCAATTCCAAAAGTTTGGCGCCGTTCTCGGACAGATGAGCTCCAGGATTGAATCTAAGATAAAAAGGATAATAATTTTCTTTTATTAAAATTTCGGAGAAGGAGGGTTCTCCGTTCTTAATCCAAAGACCTTCGTCACAAAATAGACCGGGCACACAAAGGATCGGTTTTTTAGATCCTGATTTTTTCCAATCCGCCAATACTTCTTCAGGGCTTACATCTTTTCCCTCTAAACGAAAAGATGCTTGGATCTCAGAAGTGGTGATCATTCCTGCGAAAGATTCCCCCACTACACTGGAAACGGAAATATTTTCGAATACCTTTCTTTGTATCAAAGATTCTGTTTCACTCAATGCTTCTAGTGCGGTATGCATTGCTTGTGCAGTGGACTCGAATGCTTTGGATAGACCTTCCTCCGTTTTATTTCCTGCTTCTCCCAAAGATTTTCCCGCGTCCTTCAGAAATTCTCCGAGGCGAGTCCCATTTACTGTAGGTGTTTCCGAAATTTCGGATAAACTTTTTGCACACCATTCGAATGAACCTGTGAGTGCGGATTTAACTCCGGATAAAACCCCGAGAGAAGTATCCCTTGCAAATGAAACTGCGAATTTTCCCAACTTCATGCTGGGTTCTGTTGGTTTGTATGGCATATTTTAAATTCTTAACTGGATAGCGCCGCCTCACTATACGTAAAAACCGCGGGCCGTCAAGGGAGAAAGATAGAAGAAATTATATATTCAGAAGCCTGAGAGTCGAGGCTTCTGAATTTTTAAGATTAGATTAACAAGCGAGTTGAACGAAGCTGATTGCGTCAGACTTGCTGAACTCTTCCTCTTCTTCTACAAAGCCTAAGAATAAAGCTTGAGCTCTCATTCTTGCAACATGAGCGGAAGGATAGTCCATCACGCAAAGTGTTTGTTTACCCAAGAAATCTTTCTCTTCCCCGAGAGAGAGTATGGGTTCGCTCGATTTGCGGACACCGGAATTCTCGCCGAAATCCAAGATCAATCTATATGCCTTTTCCCCATGATCGAGAAGCAATTCAAAACCTATTACTTTACCGACTCTTAGGTCTAGATCGGCAAAAGGTTTTTCCGAAACTAAGTTTGTATATTCAGTCGATTCCATTATCTAGTATAACCACTCGCAGATAATTATTTGACAAAAAAATTACAAAGAAGATCCAAAAATCGTTGTTAGACTGCAGGTAAATCCAGGAAAAACCTGGTGTATTCGTTGGTAGAACTTTCGAAAGAAAGAAATCCCCCATGCTCTTTCACAATCCCAAGACTGACAGAAAGTCCTAAACCGGTTCCCTTATCTGCTCCTTTAGTAGTAAAGAATGTATTAAAGATGGATTTACCGATTTCCTGAGGAATTCCCGAACCCAAATCTTCCACAGCAATCCTGACCCAGGACTTACCGCCGATCTCTTCAGGTTTGGCCGAGATGATCATCCTTTTGTTTTCATCGTATTCCGGATAACGTTGGTTCAACGCATCTATTCCATTATTGATCAAATTCAAAAGTACCTGAAGTATCTGCCCTTCTTTACACATTACGGAAGGAAGATTAGTATGTATATCCAACTCCAATTGGATGCGGCTCATCTTTAATCTTTGTTCTGCGATAGAACGAGTCTTAGATATTAATGCAAAAACGCTCACAGGTTCGAAGGCAGCTTTTTCCTGTCTGGCAAATCTAAGTAGATCCTTTACCATTACGGAAATTCTTTCCCCTTCTTGTTTGATCTTAGAAGCGATCTTTTGAGCCTTATCTATATCCATTTCCCCTTTAGAGATCAATTGAGCATAATCTATGATAGCCATGATCGGATTATTGATCTCATGGGCCATTGCTCCGGCCAAAAACCCCATCGCTTCTACTTTTTGGCTTTGTCTGAGTTGTTCTTCTATTTCAAACTTCTCTTGTTCCGCCCTTCTTAAAGCTTTATGTTCTTCTATTTCTCGGATGGCTCTTCTTAATGCTGGGACAAGTTTTACCAATCTGTCCTTAAGAACATAATCGGTTGCTCCTCTAGTCAGAGTTTGGATGGCTGCATCTTCTCCGTACGTTCCGGAAACGAATATAAAAGGAGTAGTAGGGCATTGTTCTTTTGCGATGGTTAATGCGGATAATCCATCAAAATTAGGAAGTGAGTAGTCCGAAAAAATAAAGTCAGGCTTCTCGTCTTCGATCGCCCTTAGATATTCTTCTCTATCTTGAACATGGACAGGAATATATTCCACGCCTGCTCTTTTTAACTCCCTTTGGATTAGCTCTAGATCGGTAGAAGAATCTTCTAAAAAAAGGAACTTTAGCGTCTTCATGTTAATGCACCGATTTATTTAATATACACCAATATTGTCCTATTTCAGATACTGTTACGATTAATTTTTCAAATTCTACAGGCTTAATTATATAACTGTTTACGCCTAGTTTATAACTTTCTACTATATCTTTCTCTTCCGCAGAAGAGGTTAACATTACCACTGGAACCGTTCTCAATTTTTCGTCGGACTTGATCTCTCTCAGCACCTCGAGGCCGTCCACTTTCGGCATTTTAAGATCCAATAATACGAATAAAGGTTTCCCACCCGATTCTCTGCCTTCGTATCTTCCTCTGCAGAATAAAAACTCTAGAGCTTCCTCTCCGTCTTTAACATGAAAGACTTGATTTACTAAATTATTTTTTCTGAAACCTCTCAAAGTAAGTTCTGCATCGTTCGGATTATCCTCCGCATAAAGTATATCATAGTTTCCCGATTGATTCATTCTTCTCTATTCCTTGTTCGGTATTGTAAAATAAAATGTGGCGCCTTGTCCCGTTTTTCCTTCTGCCCAAACTTTTCCGCCATGTCTTTGGACAATCCTATCTACGATCGCAAGCCCAATTCCTGTTCCGGTAAATTCCTCGTTGGAATGTAATCTTTGAAATACTTTAAAAAGTTTATGGGAATATTGATCGTCGAAACCAACTCCATTATCTTTTACAAAGAATGTACGATTCCCTTCTCCGCTTAAAAATCCTATCTCCACGAAAGGGTTTTGTGATTTGGAAGAATATTTATATGCGTTTGAAATTAGATTCAACCAAACCTGTTTTAGCATGGAAGCGTCCCCTCTCACCGGAGGAAGTTCCGAGATTTCCACTATCGGGCTTCTGGATCCGTATTCCTGATTAATGATCTCTATCGAATCGGAAACCATATGTTTCATATTTATTGAATCCGATTTCGGTTCCAATTTGGAGACACGATAGAATGCCAGCAGGTCATCTATCAACTGGCCCATAAATTTAGAATTGGAAGCTATAACATTCAAAAGTCTCAAAGCTTCAGGCTCTAGAACTGGGGAATAATCTTCCAACATGATCTTTGTAAATCCGTCTATTCCACGGATAGGAGCCCGTAGATCATGAGACACGGAATAACTGAATGCCTCCAATTCCCGATTTGCATATTCTAATTTTCGAATATTATCTTCAAGATCTTGGTTCAATTGATTTATCTGAAATTCTTTCAAATTCCTTTCAGTCACATCCAACCATTCCACCACACTCCCCAATCTTTCTCCGGAAGAATCGATCACGGGATCGGCACTTAGATTAAACTGTCTTCCGCCAATGGAAACGGAACTTTTATACGTATCGGTAAATGTAGAAAGTATATGCCTCTGTTTTTCGGGAGCAATATGAAAGGAGTCTATACATGATCCAATCAATGCCTCAGGAGTAAAATTCGGATATTGGTTACGAATATTCTCCTTTGCCGCTTGGAACATGCTCACTATGGAACGATTCGTGTAGACAACATTAAGATCGTTGTCAGCAATCATGATATTGCTGGAAGCACAATCCAAAGCGGACTTGATCATTAAAATTTCTTTATAAAACTTTTCCTTTTCGGAAAGTGTATGCTCCAGAAGATTATTCTTGTCAAAAAGTATATTCTCCGCATCTATTCTGCGATCAGACTCCTTCCTCAAGAATCTATAAAGTACAGCTAAGATGAGTATATTAAAGGAGATCGATAAGAATAGGACCCAATCCGTAATCCTCTCTTTTATTTTAGAATCGTAGGCTCTTTCCGAAAGCAGTGAGAGTTCTTTTTCCTTCAGCTTGTCTATTTGGCGATCGATCTCATTCTCTAATATCGCATTTTCAATTTCTGTTTCTTTGTTTTTGAAATTAGAATGGCCTATTTTCTGGACCAGCTCGTCTCGTTTAGTAAGTAATTTTTCCAACTCTAAGAGGCCACTTTGTTGGATAGAATTGTCTCTGGTGATATATTTAAGTTCACCTAGCTTAAAGAACAAATTCTGCTTTTCAGTTTTATAATATTCCAGGTCTTCTTTTTTTCCAGATGATAAAAAGAGCAAAAATCGGATCTTGGTTTCTTTTACGGAAGAAGCTAAACTTTCCAATCTGGAAAGAACACCAAAAGTATGAGATTCCCAGTCTTTAGATTGGGTTAGATTCCTATTGCTAACCCAAGAAGAAACGCCGATCAATAGGCCTAAAAAACCTATTCCGACAATTCCGAATCTTAGTTTAGAATCATATGAGAGCATGATAAGGAAAACATAGATTAAAAGTTTATAATCTTTTAATCTATTTCATGTTTTATCCGCGTATTTTAAATTTTTTGACCCCATTTTGCAAGATATTTACATAGTTTGGACAAAATTAATTTCCTAAACCGATTTTAGTCTTTTAGTCTCTTGATTAAGTCACATTAGATAGAAAGAATTATATTTTATCTAATGCTTGTCTGATCTTTAAAACCTGAGAATTCTCCGGCTCCAGTCTTTGAGCTTCTCTCAAAAGATGTTTTGCTCTTTCATAATTTCTTAAAGCGATTGAGATCCTAGTCAAATTGATCAAATTTCTAACATGATCAGGTTCTCTTAAGAGTAATCTTTCGCCGAAATCTTGAGCTTTTTGGAATTGTCTGGCTCTTCTTGCTACGTAAGAAGCAATAAATAGTATTTCTTTATCCACCGGACGAATATTCAAATATTCTTCTGCAAATTGTGCGGCCTTGGCATAATTCTTTAATCGAATATGATACTTAAGTAATCCTTTTTTTACTTCAGGTAGACGATTGTCTAGTGAGTCAGCTTCTTCTAAGAAAGATAATGCTTCTTTGATATTCTTATCTTGAGATTTCTCTTTGGCTTTTCGAAGAAGTTGTCTGATCTTTTCCTTCTCTTGGGTCCTTTCTATCCCTCCTTCTTCTTTGAAAGAGATTCGGACTAAAGATAAGTCATCCGTCAGGGAACCTACTTTTTTTATAGATTCATATATATTAGAAAGTTCTCCGTTTCCTTCTTCTATCAACTTTAAGAAAAGTTTTTCATTATCGTTGATGATCCTTGCACCTTCTTCGTCGTTTCCAATGAGAATATCGTCTCTCCCGTCCGAGCCTGCAATTATCACATCGCCAGGTAATAATTGGAATGTTTTCACCGAAATTTTTCCATCCATTCCAGTGGTTCCCAATTTTCTGAACATAAGATCTTGTTCTATAAAGTCCGCTTTCCCATCTCTATAAAGCGCTGTCCAAGGATGCTCTGCATTAATATAATATAATGTTCCAGAGTCTTCATCTATTAACCCGATCACCGAAGATACGAGCATCGAACCTTCAAAACTTTCGAATACCTTATGCAATTCTATAAATGCGTTTTTAAGCCACCTTTCCGGAGACTGTTCTTTCATAGATCCTACAATCCTAGTTCTTTCTATGATGGATTCGCAAACGGCTCCTAAAACCAAGGCTCCCCCTGCTCCTTGCATAGATTTTCCCATTGCGTCCGCATTTAAGAACACTATATAACGTTGGCCCCTGAGCGTGATCTGGTTAGAGATATTCATGTCTCCACCGATCTCGTCGTTAAATCTTCTGAAGCTGAATTTTTTCTTTTGTTCTATTAAGAAGTCTACTTTGACGTTTTCAGAGGAAGCCTTGTTTGCCCCTAAAGGTTTGATTAGAAGTGAGGTAAGGAAATAATCTCCGTCCTGTTGTTGTTTGAGTTCTTTCACTTCTTCCAAAGTCTTTTCTAATTCTTTGGTTCTATCTTTTACCTTCTCTTCCAATTCGTCTGCGTATTGCTCGAGTCTTTTTCTGGCAGCTTGGATACTTCTTGCCATTTTATTGAATGATCTAGCAATAAATCCGATCTCGTCCTCTACTCTAGGAGTCAGCCTATATTCTAAATTCCCTGAGTTTACTTCGGTTAATCCCACGACCACTTCATCCATAGGAACTACGATCGCATTTTGGAAGAAAAACCTAAATCCTATAACAATAACAAAGAATGTCAGGACCATAGACGCGACTAAGATAAAACTTGGATCATGGTGGAATATTCTATAGTCCTTATATTCGAATCCTACCTCGTATATTTTTCCGCTTAGGTTCGGAGCAAAATAATAGGAAAGATACATTACAGGCTTAGGATCAGAAGGAGAATAGATCCTAGTGCCTCGATAGATCCTTTCTCCCGCAAAATGAATCGGGGCAAGAGAATTAAGTACGATCTTAGATACTTGCTCGGCGGATTTATCCGAATTTACAGCATGAATTGCGGATTGTTTTACATAAGCCAGGGTCTCGGACAATCCTATATCAGTAGAAACAAGCAATCCTTCGATAGATTTTTGTTTTTTGCGATCAGGAAGCCTGGAGTATTTATTTCGGATAATATTCAGTTTTCCGTATATTCCTCGGAAATAACCCTCCATATCCGAATCTTTTATCGTTTCATCATTCTTTGACTTTAGAAAGGCGCGAATACCTGCAGCATAGGCTTTAAAGTCATTCGGAGAAGTTTCCAGAATTTTTTCCGTTCTTTCTAATCTTTCTTTTGCAGGCAAACTTCCTATATTAGAGATCTTTTGTTTTTCCCTAAAGAAACGGACTTCTAACTCGTCCTCTTTTTTAAATCTAGGATCTTTATTTCCTCTTTCCGATCGGAACTCATTCTTTTCCGGATCATAAGAAACTATATATGCCAAACCTTGAGGATCCCTCTGTTCCTGAACCGCAATAGAGCTATCTCTTCTTTTCATATCATCGTAAGTTCTCTCATATCCATTTAGGATAGAATAACCCACCAATTGATAACATACGAAGAATGTAGCTAAAGAGACTCCGATGATCCGATTCAAGATCGTGGTTCTTTCTTTAGTGGCGTTCACATACACGATCATGATCAAGAACATTCCGGTAACCATTCCAAGATTAAAGGACTGTTGGTATGTAGCTCGCGCAACTGTTCCGTTTCGACTAAGTGCGTTTAAAATTCCAGGAACTACTGTGATCACGGCATAGCTGAGAAGAATATAAATTACGGACCTTCTCTCTTTTCCGGTTTCTATGATCGCCTTCCAAATACCGATCACCAGATAGCATACTTCATAAAATAAAATTATGTATATGAAGTAACTGTAAAATACATGGACCTCATAATCCCAATAATGACTTCCGGGAACAAAAGATCTAGGAGCGTCCCAACAAATGAAAACATAATATCCTGTGACTACTAATACTCCTAGATAAAGAAGCCAATAGAAGATCAAACCTGGTAAGATCCCTTTCTTCCTAGGCTCAGGGAAATAGATGAAAAATCCAACTAATTGGGTAAAACTCATCAATGGTCCCGCAACTGCGATGACCCTATGAAAAATTGTGCTCTCTTCGAAAGAAATAAAGCCCCAGAAATATCCTATATTATGGAAAACTGTGGTTAAGGCACAGACTCCCAAATGAAAGGCGGCCATACTTCTCTCTTTAATCGTAAGGAAGAAGAAGCCGGCATAGAAGAAGTACAGAACGATTAAGATCGAACCGAAAGAGTAGAAGTTAAAAAATAACGGATCCATTGATTGGTATAGAAAGTAAGTCCCGGAAGCTTAGAGTAACGATCCGACTCGGATCAAGCGTAATTTATTTCCAAAATTTTGTTGGACTTCTTAGATTTGTCGGAATTCTAACATAAATTATTTAAGGTTCTTTATAAGCTTTCCTTCTTTGCATAAAGCACGTTCTAAAAAGGAATCTACTTGACCCAGGAATCGAAAAACAGAAGCTTACTGGAAATATCGGCCAACCATTTTTCTCCGATTCATGCAAACCTCTCCTAACAACAAACTTTCACTTTATATACTTTTCCCGATCGTATTCTGCTTAGCATATTTACTAGCGAACCCAGGATTTTTTAGCCAACCTTATCAAGAAACTGGAGATTATGCCGCCAATGCTCTTCAAATCTGGAAGGCGGGAAAATTCGAAGAAAGTTTAGGAGCATACTCTCGCTTTTTAGTAAATCATCCCGGACCAATCGTATTCTATTATCTGGCAATTGCAGAAAAAATATTTTTCTTCGTGAAGTCTCCTCATGGAGCACATTCAATCGGGATCGTTCTTTATAATCTTTTTTTCCTTCTGATCGGTTTAAGAATTCTTTATTCGAAATTACAGGAGAACAGATCTACAGTTCTATTATTTGCATCTTTGGTCTTAGGATTAACTCCTCTTTTACCGAATGCATTTTCAAATATCTGGGGACCGGGAGTAGTTCTTTTACCAACCTTAGTATTGATCCTTTCTTTAACTGATTTTTCAAACGGTTCTATCCGGAATTTTTTCTGGTTTATAGTTTGTGCCAATATAATCGTTCAAAACCAGATCGTTGGGATTTCCTTTATAGTTCCGATGTTTGCAGTCGGATGTTTTTATTTTTATAAGAACAAAGGACTTTCTCAATACAAAACAAAGGAATTCGTAGTTAGCCTCCTTCTTGCAGCCATATTCACGATCATTTGTTGGATCCCACCGTTAGTTGAACAATTCACAAACTCTCCGGGAAACTTAAGTAAAATTATAGGATTAGCACTTAAGAATTCTACCTTTCATAAATTAGGCCCTACTTTACAATATGTTCTCTCTTATTATGTTTCTCCTTTAAGTATTCCAAAGCAGATCCCTGCACTTTTGATTGTGGGATTATTATTCGGAATTCCTAGTTTCTGGAAAGATAAATTACAAGAATTTGATAGATCTTTGCTCAGAATATTGATTTGGGCGTTTTTCATTACACTATTCGGTGCATTCAAGATGAAAGGGGGGCAGATCTCCCATATCTATTGGTTCACTTATGTTTTAGCGGGCCTTCTTTATTATCTGAACCTAAAGATCATTCTATCCAAATTTGAATTTCCGAACACCAGAAACTTCCAAATCTATTTCATTTCTATAATATTCCTATGTATTGCAATTTACGGCAAAAACACGGAATTCGAATACGATGATAGACCGGAGAAATTTATAGCCGCTATCTCACCTCAAAAAGAGGCCAAATATAGAATTCGTTGGAAATCCGATCCGAAAGATTTCGGACAAGGAGATCTTAGTTTGGGAATTCTTCTCAGATTAACAAGAGAAGGATATAATTCCTGCTTAAATGAAGAATGGCATTTTTTAGTTCCAAAATCTTTCCGATGTGGCGATTCGGAACCTGCAATTACGATCACATTAGAAACACCGGAAAAAGAAAGTGAAGAGTTTCAAATTCTAAACAAGAACTCTTTCCACTATAAATCCACAGTAGTAAGGATCATTGAATGAAAGAATATTTCCTGGGAATTTTTAGACCTGACGAAAGGGAAATCGCACCTTTTAACGGGGCAAGAACCTTGGGTTTTTTTATGCTGATCTACGGGCATATGTACCGCACTGTTTATACCTTTATTCCGGACATAGACCCCTACTTAAGAAACTTCTTAAATAATGGATCCGTTTGTTTAGATCTATTCTTCCCGTTGAGCGGATTTCTGATCGCAAGTCCTTTGTTCGCCGAATTAGAATCCAAAGGCACGATTAACTGGAAGTTTTTCTATTTAAAAAGATCTTTAAGAATTTTTCCTCCGTTTTATATTTTCCTAATACTGCAATATTTCATATTTATCCCGATTATTTTGAAAAGCACCCCTCCTGAATTCGCAAGCCAAATCGAAGCAGCTAAAAGTAAGATCTGGTTCGACTTTTTATATCTTTCCGATTATTTCAAAGGAACCATGTTCCATGGCTGGTCTCTTTCTTTAGAGGAACAATTCTATATTGCTTTCCCAATCTTTCTTTTAGTTATTTTTAGATATGTTCCTAAACGTTTTAGATTAGGATTTTTGATCATTCTTACTGCTATCCCTTTGATCTACCGTGCAATTTTCATGTATACGGTGATCTTAAAGACAAGCGGATCCACATCTGTAGATCTATATAATGCAAATATCTATTATCCATTTCATGGACATATAGATTCGGTTCTCTATGGGATTATATTCGCATATATATTCAATTTTCATAAATCATGGGTCGAAAAGGCTCTTCAGTTAGGACCTTGGGCGAATTATTTACATGCGGGACTTTGGATCGGACTTCTTACTTATACAGCATTAGTGGACGAATTCAAGATGGGATTTCATCAGATCATCCGGTTCCCAAGTTTTGCATTACTGTGGATTGGAATTTTTATTCTCTCCATGAGAAAAGGAGATCCGATCGGAAAATTCCTCTCCTGGAAAGGATTCTCTCCTTTTGCAAAATTATCATACTGTGCTTATATTATCCATATCGTTGTGATGACACCTCTTTCCAGAAGATTACTTTTTGCAGATAAAAAATTAGAACAGCATGAATTCTTGCTTTATACTATTCCGGTCGGACTTGCGGTTTTCTTCTTCGCGTATTTTTATCATCTAATCACTGAAAAACCGTTTACGATTCTCAAAGATAAACTGATCGCAAAGTACAAAGTCAAGATGACCTCTCAAGTTTTCAGCGAGCAATTGCAGAAGGTTTCTCAATCGTAAATTAGAACAGTGACTTGAGATATCTCAAGTAATAGGACATAAACGAAGTTTTTTCGGGAGAAATTACCCAAAAAAGTCTCATTCTCTTCTTTTTCTAAAATTATTCGGGAAGAAGGGTGCAAAGAAGTTCGTGAAAGGCCGTTTTTTGCTTGCTATAAAAAAATCGAATATGCACACAAGGTTCGTTACCCACATGGAAATAACGGTTCAAGGCGACATCCACATCATTAAAATTTCCGGATCCATTCTGCAATCCGACAGCGAGGAACTGGACCGCAACCTGAGCGACCATAATTTCGAACCTTCTCCTAAGATCATAATCGATCTTACAGAGGTAAGTCATATTTGCTCAACTGCGTTGGGGATCCTAGTCTCCTACAAAAAAAAGTTCAACTCAGCAGAAGGTGATATCATCATCGTAGTGAACGACGATGATCTTCTCCAATTATTCGAGATCACAATGTTGGACAAAGTGTTCAAAGTTCTTCCTACAATCGAAGATGCTTTTGACGAGTTCAAATTGGGAAATTGAAATCCCTTTCTTTAGCCTCCAACAATTCCCATAAAGTTCGCGAAATTCGAGCCATCCTTTCTCCTTTAGGGTTTACATTATCCACCCCAAAGGAGTTAGGGATCGATTTCGGTCCGGAAGAAACCGGTAAAACTTTTACCGACAATGCACTTCTCAAAGCCAGGGAATTATTCTCTCTTTCTAAACTTTCTTCCTTAGCGGACGATTCCGGAATTTGTGTAGAAGCCCTAGGTGGAGAACCTGGAGTTTATTCGGCTCGTTTTGGCGGAGAAGGTTTAGACGACGAGGGAAGAGCCAGACTTCTACTGGAAAAAATGAAAGGAGAAAAAAACCGAAACGCGAAGTATGTATGTGTGATCGCGTTAGTCACTTCGGAAGGAGAATTTACTTTCGAAGGAGAATGCCCCGGATTGATCTCCGATACTTATGATACTAGTGGAAATGGATTCGGATACGATCCTATTTTTTATTACCCTCCCTTCTCCGCTCATTTTTCCCAAGTCTCAGATGAGAAAAAGAATTCAGTTTCTCACCGAAAGAAAGCCTTAGATAAGTTAGTAAAGTATCTAAAAACATATTCATAAAAATGAATATAGATTCCGAATAGATATTCCGGAAATTTTTAACAAAAAACGCAAGCATTAAGGTTGAATAAGTACCTGAAACTAAAGAACGAGTTGCCAAACAACCGTCGGAGGTTAAAATGAAGGTACCAATCTATAAGAAAGTTCCGGCCAGATTAGAGGACGTTTTAGGTCCGAAAGGAAGGGATGAGTTTTTAGATTTTGTAAATTTCAATTGGAATTTAGGGAGCAAGATACTTTTGGAAGAATCAAGTAACCAATTCGAGAAAAGACTTACTGAAGAAGTCGGAAAGATTAAAACTGAGCTGTCTGAATTTAAAAATAATACTGGCCAGACTTCTACTAGTTTAAAAGGCGAACTTACAAATGTTAAAACGGAACTTGCAATCTTCCGTTCTGAATTCGAAGGATTTAAAACGGAAGTTAGATCGGAATTTGCCGCAGTCAGATCAGAGATCAAGTCCGAGATCGCAATTTGTAAATTCGAACTCAGAACAGAAATGACGGAAATGAAACTGGAATTAAAAGAAGAAATGCATTCCGGATTTTTAGGAATTTATAAAGAAATCGCTAAAATCCACCAGTTGATATCCACTCAAACAAAATGGATCTTAGCAACTGGGGTTTCTATAACCGTTTTTATGCCAATACTAATGAAACTTCTGGATAAATATATCTGATCTTACTCGGCTTCTGTAAGAACAGGTCCGCCTGCCAGACGTTTGTAGAATTCTTGGCCTTCTCTTTCTAAGAACTCTTCGTAAGTTCCTTTGAAATCTCTGATACCTTCTGTGGTGACTTCCAAAACTCGGGTCGCAATCGAACTTATGAACTCTCTATCGTGAGAAACGAATAAGATGGTCCCTTCGAACTTGGTTAATGCATAGTTCAAGGACTCGATGGATTCCAAATCCAAGTGGTTTGTAGGTTCGTCCAAAGCCAGAAGATTGTCCTGAGCCATGATCATCTTTCCTAAAATGATCCTGGATTTTTCTCCTCCGGAAAGTACCTGGGTTGGTTTTTTGGCCATGTCTCCGCTGAAGAGCATTCTTCCTAAAATAGCTCGGATCTCTTCCATCTCGGTGCCTGGAGGTGCGTATCTGTATAACCATTCTATAATGGAGTCAGCGTCTTCACCGATCCCTTCTCTATGGTCCTGAGGAAAGATAGAAGACTCAACGGAATCTCCGAATGCAACCGCTCCTGCATCAGGGTCAATCTGTTTCATCAGAGTTTTTAAAAGAGTAGTTTTTCCGACACCGTTTGTTCCGATGATCGCGATCTTCTCCCCTTTGGTGATATTGATCGTAAAATCTTTAAAGATAGTTCTGTCTTCGTAAGCTTTGGAGATATTATCCGCAAGAATTACGTCTTTACCGAGAACTCGTTTCATTTTGAAAACTATATACGGAAATAATCTGGAAGAAGGTCTGATCTCCGTCATATTATCTTTAATCTTCTCTATCATCTTTTGGCGAGAAGTAGCTTGTTTAGATTTTGCAGCGTTTGCGCTGAATCTACTTACGAATTCTTGTAATTCTGCAATTTTTTCTTTTGATCTTTTATTATCCGACTGGGCTCTTTCTCTCGCGGCCTGAGAAGCTTCCATATACTCGTCATAGTTTCCAGGATAAACGGTCATCGTTTGATAATCTAAGTCGCAAATATGAGAAGCAACCGAGTTAATGAAGTGACGGTCGTGGGAGATTACGATAACTACTCCCTTATAGTTCAATAGGAAGGATTCCAACCAGTGAATCGTCTTGATATCCAAGTGGTTGGTAGGCTCATCTAAAAGTAAAACATCCGGTTTTTGGAATAGGACTTGAGCAAGTAATACTCTAAGTTTAAAACCGCCCGTTAAAAAAGAAAGTGTCTGGCCATGGATGTTTGTAGGAATTCCTAAACCTTCTAATAATTCTCCAGCGACACTCTCGGCTTCATATCCACCCATTTCTCCGAAAGCTTCCTCTAATTCGGAAACTCGGATCCCGTCCTCATCGGACATTTCAGGTTTGGAATAAATTTCGTCTCTTTCTTTGGCGATTGTCCAAAGTTCTTTATTCCCCATCATCACAGTATTCAATACTGTTTCGTTTTCGTATTCGTAATGGTCCTGTTTTAAGTAACCTACTTTGACTCCTACGTCAATAGCAACGGAACCGGCAGCAGCCTGTTCCATTCCAGCAAGGATTTTCATGAAGGTGGATTTACCGGAACCGTTGGCTCCGATCAGACCGTATCTGCAGCTTTCCTTAAACTTAACAGTAACGTTTTCAAAAAGAATTTTCTTTCCGAAATTCAGAGATAAACCCGAAACGCTGATCATACAACCTACCTAAACACCGAAGGGATCTTATTAAAAGAGGGGATAGGACCATAGTTTATAAGGTGCTAGAATTCGCCAAGCGAATCCTAGGCTTGGTCTATTCGCTCAATTTACGTAATTCTTCAATTCCAGGTAAATTAGATAAGTCAGGAACAATTACAATTTCTATCCTTCGATTCGCGGTTCTATTCTCCACGCTTGTATTCGGGACAGAAGGACGAGAAGATCCCATAGAAGCTGCACTGATCCTTTCTTCCGGCATTCCGGATTTCACCATCGTATGCAATACAGTCAAAGCTCTTGCAGATGCAAGTTCCCAGTTAGAATATCCTTTGATACCGGTAGGAACATCGTCCGTATGGCCTTCTACTTGGAATCTCCTTCCATGAAGAGAAGATAAGATCCCTGTGACTTCTTTAATTGCATCCGTTCCTTTGGATGATAAACTTGAAGAGCCGGGAGGGAATAATATATCGGAAGAAAGTATCACTACCATTCTTCCATCAACGATCCTGATCTTAAGTTTTCCGGAATCGATCATTCCTTTAAAACTTTCTAATAGGCTCCTATAATCAGCGATCCTTCTTTCTGTTTCTTCCTGGATCCTTTTCATATCCTCTACGGATCTTTGGAGAGAAGACTTATCTTTTTCTAAATTTGAAAGATCCTTTGCTTTCTGATCGTACATTGCTTGTAAGGCGTCATACTTGGATTGGGAAACGCAATTAGATAGAATGGAAATCGAAACAATAGCTAAGGTGAGAATACCCAGATTCGTTTTCATGATTCCTCCGAGTTTTGTCTTAGAACAAGGGCGCATAATTAATTTATCGTTTTTTTCTGACTTTTCCCGAGAGATTCTCGTCTATTTTCCGAAATATTTTCGAAAAAACCTGGCGAGAAAGTTCGATCCGAGTTAGTCTGTTAGTAATCATGCGATCCTTTCTATTAGAACTTCCCCGACTGGGATTCTTTCCCTTAATTTTGTTTTTATTCTTAATTATCCAATCCGCCTTGTATTCCCAAACTTCTACTACAAATCCCCCCACTAACTCTAAAGAGTCCATAGCAGGAGGACCTCCAACATTCAAAAAGTTAGTAGAAGAAGTTAAAGTTTCTCTAAAAGACAGAGGATATGTCGTAGATCGAAAATCACATTTTACCGGTTCGGTATTCAAAGGGAACACAGTATCTTTCAAACTTCAATTCCCGGAAGGTAAGGACAGAAAAATCGTCCGCAAATTAGGAGTGGGCCTCGCTCATGAAAATCCGGACCAATCCGTTATGGTACATATCTTCCAATCGGATAGCGAAGACAGAAAATTATCTCCATTATTCACAGGATTTGTAGAACCTTCTTTCGTATATGAATGGGAAGCAAGATTCGGAGAAAATCATTTCTTAGTAGAGATCAGATTAGATGAATCAGAGTCTAACGTAGCGAACTTCGAACTATTATTCGGCAGCCAATTATACACTCCCGCAGCTGCATTCGGGCGAGAAGAAAAAGATCAAAACCTGAACCAACCTGGTTCTCCCGGTAAAAAACAACCAGGAGCAGAAGGAAGGCTTCCTGGTACGAGTGAGTTGAACAACTACTTCGAAGTTTTTAAAAAAGAGTTCTGATCCTTTGAACTTGATTACAATCAGGTAAGACGATCATTCAGGCAAGTTTGACTTAAATAACTAATGCCATTAAGTTAATGAATTGCGGAATTCTGGCGTTTGTTATATCTTCGCTAATATAGTGAAATTTCTATCCTAAAGGATAGATCATCCGGCGATTTCGAGATCTTCGATCTTCAAACAAAAAAATAATATCGCCGAATGAATCCTCCTAAAAGAGGTCGGATCGGTGAAAAAGAAGGACGGTAGCCCTGTCTACCCCACAAACGGAGTTTTCAGAAATTCTCGAGAGAGAATTTTAGAAGGCGCTGCGATAGCTTTTGCTCGCAAAGGTTTCCATGGAACTTCTCTGAGAGAGATCAGCAGAGAATGCGGGTTGGAGCAGCCTAGCATTTACCATCACTTCCATTCCAAAGAGAACCTTTTCAGAAAAGCATTGGTCGCCACTCATTTGATGATATTGAACGATATCCGAAGCAGATTGGTAAAAGACAAAGGTTTAAGAGAAGAAGTTGTCTCAGTATTCCGAGCAATTTCGGATATCGCGAGACAGTTTCCTGATAGGGCCAAACTTCCATTCAGCTTAGTATATTCTGCACCCGAAAATCTGGTCCAAGAATATACGAATCATTATGGTGCTCAGTATAGAAAGTTATTGGATGCGGCCGTAGATCGTAATCCTCCAGCCAAAAATGCGGAACTAAAGCTTTCCCTTCTCGTGGACCTGCTGCATAGTTTGATACTTTCTATCTCCTCGGAGCGTTTTTTTGAGGATAGGGTCAGAGGTTTGGAAGAAAGGATCGATCATATCCTTCTTACTTAAGCCCGAAAGCTAAGTTTAGGACTCTTTTTTTTCTCGTAAGCCTCGGTCGGTTAGGTTTTCTGGTCCCCATGAGCGCACCTGAAATCGTACCAATCGGCCAACTCCCTCCATTAGGAGTGGTCCCTAAAAAAATGCATGCACAGGTCATCCGACCAGAGCGTTTTGGAGACCCGATAAAGTCTATCCAACCCGAAGAGATCGACGTTCCTGAAATTAAACCTGACGAAGTGCTGGTTGCAGTTATGGCAGCCGGAATTAATTATAATAACGTATGGGCTGGTCTTGGATTTCCGGTCGATGTGATCGGCGCGAGAAACAAAAAAGGCGAACCTGAAAAATTCCATATCGGTGGTTCAGACGCATCCGGGATCGTATATAAAGTAGGTTCCGAAGTTAAGAACGTGAAAGTAGGAGATGAAGTAGTCCTACACTGCGGTATCTGGGACAAGAATGATCCTTGGGTAAAAGAAGGAAAAGATCCTATGTTTGCACCTTCCCAATTGATTTGGGCATATGAAACAAACTGGGGATCTTTCGCACAGTTCTGTAAAGTCCAAGACCACCAATGTCTTCCTAAACCAAAACATCTTTCTTGGGAAGAAGCAGCTGCTTACATGCTCGTTGGAGCGACTGCATATAGAATGCTTCACCATTGGAAACCGAATGATGTAAAACCAGGAGACGTAGTTCTTATCTGGGGAGGAGCGGGTGGACTCGGAGCTATGGCGATCCAGATCGTAAAAGCTGCCGGTGGAATTCCAATCGCAGTAGTTTCTTCCGATGATAAGATCGAGTTCTGTAAGAATCTTGGCGCTGCAGGAGTTATTAACAGAAATAACTTCAAACATTGGGGCGCTCTAACTTCAGATATTAATAAGCCTGAAGTATTTGTAGAATGGACCAAACAAGCCAGAGAATTCGGAAAGGCTATCTGGGACATCGCAGGAAAAGGAAACAATCCTAAGATCGTATTCGAACATCCAGGTGAAACCACCATCCCGACTTCAGTATTCGTTTGTGAAACTGGAGGAATGGTAGTTATCTGTGCTGGAACCACAGGTTATAATGCAACTGTTGACTTAAGATATCTTTGGATGCGCCAAAAACGTCTCCAAGGTTCTCACTTTGCAAATGACGAGAACTCAATTGGTATCAATCAATTAGTGATCGATAAAAAAGTGGATCCAGTTCTTTCTCAAACCTTCCAGTTCCATGAAACTGCGCAAGCTCACCAATTGATGAAAGAAAACAAACACCCTGCAGGAAACATGAGTATCCTTGTAGGTGCTGACAAATTAGGACTCGGTAGAAAATAATCTACCGCAGAAGGGCTCCTGATCCCAGGAGTCCTTCTACCCTCCGAACTACATTATAAAAGTATAATCAAATGAAAGCGGTCCAACTTTCCTCTTTCGGAAAAGAAAATCTCTCCTTAATCGATTTACCGGACCCAGGCAAACCGGGCCCGGGAGAAGTTTTAGTCCGTTTTAGAGCGGCTTCCTTAAATTTCAGGGACTATCTTGTTGTCCAAGGAAAGTACAATCCGAATTTTCCGGTACCAATGGTTCCTTGCAGTGATGGCTCGGGAGAAATTGTAGATATAGGAGAGAATGTCACAGGTATCAAGACTGGAGACAAGATCAATGCTACATTTGCTCCCTACTGGTTATCAGGACACGCTAATAAAAAAGAACTTAGAACTACACTAGGCGGCCCTTTAGACGGGACCTTAAGACAGTACGCAATTCTTCCGGCTAGTGGCGTAGTTCCGATGCCTTCTCATCTTAGCTTTGAAGAAGCCGCTACTCTTCCTTGCGCGGGACTTACTGCTTGGTCTTCTTTTTTTGTGGAGAACCAACTCAAAAAAGGAGAATCAGTAGTTATACAAGGAACCGGCGGAGTCTCCTTATTTGCATTACAATTTGCTAAAGCAGTTGGAGCTACCGTTTATCTTACTTCTTCCTCGGATGAAAAATTGGAAAGAGGAAAATCCTTAGGCGCTTACCATCTGATCAATTATAGAAATATTACCTCTTGGGGAGAAAAGATCAGAGAACTCACAGGCGGAGAAGGCGCAGATCATATCGTTGAGGTAGGTGGAGCTGGAACCTTGGAGCAATCCATCAAAGCAGTCAAACTTTTCGGGACAATCCATTTGATCGGGATTTTAGCAGGAGCAATCAAGGATCTGAACCTTCTTCCATTAGTTATGAACCAAATCAAAGTCCAAGGGATCGTAGTAGGTCATAGAGAAGGTTTCCTTGCTATGAACAAGGCGATTGAAGAATGGAAACTAAAACCTGTAGTAGATAAAGTCTACGAGCTTTCCGAATTCAAAGATGCATTAGAATATCTTAAAGACGGAAAACATTTCGGAAAGATCGTAGTTAGAATTCCTTAATATCTTCCGCCTTTATAATTTAGCAGGTTAGGCTACCGACGCAGGCACTCGTTTAGATTCCTTTTTAGAATTATAAAGATAATCTTTTTCCTTATAGGCCATAAATCTTCCGAAACCGTTTTCTTTTCCGATCTCAGGAAGAACGATCCCATTCTCCACTGCAATTTTCCCATTAATCAACACTGCACGAATTGCTTCTTCGTTTCTGCGAACTAAACGAACCATTCCACCAAATTCGGGCATTGGAGTTTCCTGGATGGTTTCTACTTTTTCATTCAAACCGTTCGGATTTAAAAGAACTAGATCCGCTTGGGCGCCTACTTTCAATTTGCCTGTGTCCAAACCGAACCAATCTGCAATCTCTCCCGTAACTCTCCAAACTGCTTTCTCCGCAGAAAGAAAAGGTTTTCCTTCCAGTTCCGCATCTCTGACTAATTTCAAAAAGCGTAATGGAAAATTATAATGTGCCATTCCCCTTAAATGAGCGCCCGCATCGGAGAATCCGATCAACACATCAGGATGACTGACTATATATTTTAAAGGGCCTTTTCGATCATTTCCGATTACTGTATACCAGCGGATATCATTCCCATACTCCGCACATAGATCCAAAAACGTTTCGACCACATGTTGTTTTCTTTCTTTAGCTAATTCAGAGAAAGATCTACCGACTAGTTTTTGGTCGGGGCATTCTACAATTTTAGATTCGTTGAAGTCTCTATGAAATACTCTAGGCAGAAACCAATTCGTCCATTGTCTTCGGAACCATTTTCTATATCCTTTATCCAGGAGAAGTTTCCTTCGTTCTGCAAGGTCAGCTAAATGTATGGCCGCAGTTCCCGCGCCAAATTCTTCGAAAACTACTACGTCTACTCCATCCGCATAAAGATCGAATACGGCAGGAACAGCCTGCAAACGTACGTCTCCTTTCAGAATTGTATTCACAATCCGAGTTAGAAACGCAACAAGCCTATAAATAGAACGATTGGATCTTGGATCCATAAGGGAAATGATCGTGGTTTTCAGTTTCTTTCTAAAAATCCCCAAACTTTCCTTAAAGAATAATAGAACATTATATTTGGTAGAAACGTTCGGGACTCCTTGGAAGATCCTATCTTCTCTCCGAACGATCTTATTTAATCTACTAATCTCGGACCATTTAGCAAATGTAGAAGGAAGCGGTTTACTTCTAAAACGACTACCATCCATCTTATCCCAAGTAAGAGTATTGATAGAAAGCCCTAGGTATCCACAATCAATCGCCTCTTGCAGAAGTTTTTCCATTTGCAACATCTCTTGCTCCGTAGGTTTCACGCCATAAGAAAGAGACCTTTCTAATCCCATAGAATAAGATCGAATAGCAGAATGTCCCAAGAATGTAGAAACATTCGGACCCAAAGGAAGAGAATTCAAATGATCCGCATATTCTTTCATCGAATTCCAAGTTTTCTTTTTTTGTAATAGAGGAAGCACCTGTTCTCTCGGAATGGCTTCTACCCTACTGAACATGTCTGCAAGATCTTCCGCCGATCCGATACAAAGACTAAGAGAACAACTTCCCATTGTAATAGTTGTTACTCCGTGCATCACAGATTCTTTTAGTCCCGGAGAAGCTTCCACCTCTGCATCATAGTGTGTGTGAAAATCTATAAATCCTGGAGTGACCCAAAGTCCCTTTGCATCGTAGATCTTTTTTGCGTCGCCTGGAATTGATTTGGAGATCTGAGCAATCTTTCCGTCCAAGACTGCTATATCTCCTATAAAGGATTCTTTTCCTTCTCCATCGAATATTCTTCCATTTTTGATCAGAACATCGTACTTCATATGATTCCTCTTCTCTATTCTATCTCTTAGAGCTTCGCTACAAAAGTGTATAATAACCCATAGTCAATCTTTTTCAAATTTTTTGAATATAGATGAACAATTGTTCATGGAGGAAGAAAAATTATATGTAAGATGCTATCTATCTTGTGGCACTTCACTTTGGTATTGGTGAATATGCGAACCTTCGTTCATGCGCCCGAAGACTAACTTACCGCAGGACGATACGAATATTGATCTTTTGAGTTACTACCAAGCACCGGATATTCTCCGATGCTCCTTGGAAAATCCAGTAGCCAAAATTAGAACATGCTCAAAAAGTCAGTCAAATAACGCGGATAATTATGTGCAGCTCTGGACCGGTTATTCGGAAAAATACGGAGTAGTCAGAAAAAAATTTCCAAACCAATAGACCTTCTATCTAAAACACGTTAGTCATACTTAAAAAGGCCGGTTTTTCAACTTGGGACCTTCTGCCCATAATCCATCCCTAAAGGAATATCCATAAAAAACCGACCGTTATAAAAAGAAATTAGTTCCATATCAAACGTTATTTTATCATCACTTTTTTCGAACGTTTTATCTTGACAGCTTTGCCTCTGGAATTAATGTTCAAAAGCTCGGTTTTGTACCGAGTGATACAGATAAAAAAGCGAACAAGTTAAAACTAAGCGAATCTCAATCTGAGACCATATAGACAGCAAGAGAATAGTGAAGAGGTAAACTCAAATGCGTAAATTAGGATTAGCGGTATTACTCCTATTTTTGTGTAGCGGCACGTTGTTCGCTTCAGGGGGAGGATCTTCCTCCAAACCATTAGCTGGATCATATCCAATCGTTCTTTCCCACGGACTTTTCGGTTGGGGAACTGATTCATCCGGCATCATCAGCATCGTTAACTATTGGGGCGGAATGGATTCCTATCTGACATCCCAAGGTGCAACAGTATATGCTCCTACTAAAACTGCGGCTCAATCTAATGAGACTCGTGGTGTTCAGCTAAAAGACAAAGTTCTTGTTTATATAGCTGCAAACGGCTTTAGCAAAGTGCATATCCTTGGACACTCCCAAGGTGGATTAGATAGCCGCTATGCTATCTCCAATCTAGGACTTTCTTCTAAAGTTTCTACTTTAACTACTTTGAATACTCCTCACAGAGGATCTCCAATAGCAGATATCGTAACTACTGTTCTTCCTGATTGGATCAAACCTTTCGTTAGCGGTATCTTAGGAGCTGTGGTTCAATTAGTATATGGTGGCGGAAACCAAGACGCTCTTGCGGCACTCGGTTCCTTAACTACCAGCGGAACTGCTGCTTTCAACACCCGCACTCCAAACGTTTCTTCCGTTAAGTATTTCTCTTACGGATCTTACATCACTATTCCTGACCTGATCCAACACCCTCTTATGGGGATCATTCAACCTGCATGTGTTGCTGGTGGATTGTTCAATGGACAAGGTGGAACTTGTGACGGACTCGTTCCTTATACTTCTTTGAAATGGGGAACTTTCAACGGTGGACCAGATTACGGACTTTTCGTTACCGGTGTGGATCACTTACAAGCTTCCAACACTTTGAATTCCGGAAAACCTTGGTACGATGTAGAAGGTTACTTCCTGAAAATGGCTTCCAACGCGAAATCTAACCAATAATTTCGAACGTTGAGTCTGAAAAAAGCCGGGGTTAATCTCCCGGCTTTTTTTATGCCCAAATCTAAGTACAGAATATCGATTTTCTAGTTGGTATTTTTCTAATATTCTTCATTCTTTCCGCTTATGAGTTTTTTCCCCAAATTTGCAATCATAGGTTCCGGAAGTATCGGAACGTACATCGGAGCATACCTGGTAAAAGCAGGATATCCTGTAGTATTTGTAGGTAGAGAAAGATTAAAACAAGAGATCCAATTATTCGGTTTGGGGATCAGCGACTATAAAGGAAATTCTTTCACACTCGCTCCAAGCCAAGTTCGTTATGTTACGGATATAAAAGAAGCCAAAGACTCTAACGTATTTTTGATCACAGTCAAAAGTAAAGATACGATAGAAGCGGGCAAATCCATTCGTTCTCTTTTTTCACCGGAAGAATTATCCAAAATTATAGTAGTTAGTTTTCAGAATGGGGTTCGAAACTCAAAAGAGTTAGCCTCCGTATTACCTGAGTTAAACGACAGGAATTTACCGGGTATGGTTCCATTCAATGTGGTTGCAAAAGGAAAGGGACAGTTTCACCAGGGAACAAGTGGAGAACTTGTAATCAAATCAAACGAATTTGGGAACAAGATCCATTCTTGTCTTAGAAAGGCAGGTTTACCTTCTATCGTACATAAAAACATGGAAGGTGTGCTTTGGGGAAAACTACTTTTCAACTTGAATAATAGTTTAAATGCACTCGCCGGTGTTCCTCTCAGAGAAGAATTATCCCAAAGAACATACAGAAAAATTTTAGCCTCTATGATCTTAGAAGGTTTAGAAATACTTAAACTTTCCGGGATCCAACCCGCAAGTGCCGGAAAAATGATCCCTTGGCTTGCGCCAATCATTTTAGGTTTGCCTGATTTTCTATTTTTCAGAGTGGCTTCTTCCATGGTCAAAATTGATCCGGAAGCAAGATCCTCAATGTGGGAAGACCTACATCATGGAAGAACTACTGAAATTTCTTATTTGAACGGAGAGATTGTAAATTTAGCGGATGAGATCGGTCACAAGGCACCAATCAATCGTAAGATTGTTTCTTTGATCTCAGAAGCAGAAAGCGGTTCCGGCAAATCTAAATACGATGCGGAAACGCTTTCTAATCTTTTAGGAGTTGTTTAGGTTTCTTTATCACCCGGTCCGGAAGCAGTATCTTCCGGTTTCCCTTTTCCGAAAACGAATCTTCTGATTGCATAGAATAAACCGATCGCAGCCGGGATCAGTAATTTTGCACCTTTAAGTAAAAATCCCCCGATCATTGCAAACAATCCTGCTTTTTTCAGAAGTCCTCCCGCGATCAAACCTCCGATCCCATAAGCAGCTAAGTTGTCTATTTTAGAATCGTAATCGGCATAACGATTTCCTTCGGAGAATTCCACACTCTTGAGTATTCTGCCCACATCCCCTTCTACTCTTTTCAAAACGTTAATGTCTCCGAGTACATTGAGTAATAGATAACCGGTCCTTCCTAAAACTCGAATATTATAATTGAGAGTATTTGTTTCAGTTCCTTCGAATTTATATTCTTTCGCCCAATGCAATTTTTTAGCTGCGGAATCATAATAAGGAGAAGAAGCCCAACCTACTAATTCCAATCCGGAATATCCGTCTTTTTTTCTTTGCTCACTTTCTTCTTTTGCGGATTCTTGCAACTCGGATAGTAATTCGTCGTATTTGATCTCTTTTGAGTCCTCATCATCTACGTGACCTTCTTCCACATAGTCGATAGTAATCGCATAAGATCCGAGATCCAAAGGTGTTTCGTTGGCGATGAATAAAATTCCGAGTCCCGGATCGCTAGGTGGATTTCCCCAAACATCTTCCAATACAATCTTACTATCTTTTGGATTTAGATATTTATAACCCTTCGGGACTTGAATGTTTGCGATCAGTTTTCCATCCTTATTTGAAAGAGGAACTAGATTAGTTTCATACTTTAAGGATTTAATCCATTTAGCTAAATCCGCATCTGTTTCAAATTTTTGAGCAGAAACGGGAAGGCTCCATAAGATGGCCATAAAAAAGAAAAAGGCCAAGGATCGACGAATCATATATATTCTCCCGGATTGAATTCGAGTAACAAATACTATGCTGATCCGAAAGAAATTCGGACAACTAATTATGTTTAAATCGGAAAAAATATATGGAAGGGAACGAAGGTTACAAGGCGGACCCTAAGGTGTTTTGGCCGCGAACAATCCCACATCTTTTCTAACGTGTTTTAGTTCCCATTCCTGTAGGCTGATACCTTCTTCATGAGCTCTTCTGGATCTATAAGAATTTAGCAAACGGTAGGTGATCGGATAACCGAGTAGGGCCAGAGGAATTCCGAAAGCAAATCCACCTACGAACATAGGAAGCCCCATCTTATCGAATAAGAAAATTGTCCAATGATAAAGCCCGCTGATCAAATCCATAGATTCCGATTCTTTGGAGATGGCCAATAACGTGTCGAAACTTATCTGCTGGAAAGGAATCCCAAGTAATAGTAGAACTTGTTTTCCTATCCAGTAGAATAGAGAATAGAAAAACGGAAGAGTGACCGGATTAGTAATCCAAATCATTGCAATTGCAATAGGAAGATAAAAACGAATTCGGAATAATCGAAGTACCAACCAGGTCCCTAATCCCAAATACATTTGAACTCCCACAAGAGGAGTCATAGACCAGATCAGACCGATAGTAGTACCTAAACAAACTTCGTGAATAGGGGCATAAGATTCTTGGAAAGGTAAGATAATTTGTTTATGGATGACACGCCAGATCGTTCTGAGAAAATTCATTGGGTCCTGTTTTATTTAGAACTGGAAAGTTTGGAATAATGTTCCCAGGATTTTGAGTATTTCTCCATTGCAGGAAATAATTCGAAGGCTTTTTTTGCCGACTCGCTAGCTGCCTGAGGATTTTTTTCGAAATCATTTTGTAACTTTGCCAGAAGATAATAGGTTTCCGCTTTGATAATTAGATCTCTATATTCGATTCCTAATCCTTTTTTTAGGGATTGGATAGAAGCAAGCTTGTCTCGATTCAATAGATGTACAAAACCAAGTCCGTAATAAGCGGAACCTTCCGGTTTTACTTGGATGGATTTATTATACCAATCCATTGCTTCTTCCCTTTCATCTTGAGAAAGAGCTAAATTTCCAAGATCAGTAAGTAACATAGAACTGTATTCTTGGTCTTTACTTGCCTGAGCAATTACTAAGGCCTGTTTGTATCTTGTTTCTGCCTTTTCATAATTTTGTTTATGTTTTTCGATTTGAGCAAGACCTCTAAGGCAATCGATAGAGTTTTTATTTTCCTTTAAACAAAGTTTATATTCCTTCTCCGCAGAAGAATCTTCTTTGCGTAAATAATGGATCCATCCCCTCAAATAATGGACTTGGTCCATTTTTCCCGTAATAAGTGCCTTATCCTTAGCCTTCTGAACGGATTCTGTTAAATGACCAGAGTCCAATAAATCTCTGATTTCCAGAATGGAAGGCTCATCCTTCTCCCCTGAACAAGCTGAATAAGAAGCCAATACAAGTGTAACGCTAGCTAAAATAGAATAGTTTCTAAAAAAATGAAAACGGTCCATATCTGATTCGTATCGGTCTTTTTCATGCTCTTCCAAAGGATCGACATGGCAACATGAATTTCCGGTTTTTAAGTCTATTTGCCAAAATACTTCTTTTTTCCAAAAAACGCCTGGATTGGACGTATAATTCTTCGATTTTTTTCCTCTAATAGCCTTTGAAGTTCCCCGAATTTACACTTTGGGACGCTCTTTCGTATTTACGGAATCCAAGCAAAAAGTAGAAGGTCAAATATTCCGGAGTCGAGTTTGGAAATTATTTATTTTCCAAAAATTCTCCCGAATACTCTTGTTAGTCGGAGAAAGATTGACGAGAAAATATAAACCGATGGAGGATGGTCCCAACCTTCCTGCTCAATGCATACGGCAAAATACTTATTCTTTTTATTAGGACCCATCGGCTTCCTCATTTTCCTTTTGTCCCTCACCCCATGGCATAAGGAAGAAAACTTACGCGCCTATAAAGGTGTAATCGATCTTAGAGGCATCCAAAGTGCAAGCTCCGGCCCGGTAGATCTTTCCGGAGAATGGGAATTTTTCTGGAGCCAAGAGCCGGGAAAAATTTTAGAATCCTTTCACGGGAATATGACTGTTCCAGGTTCTTGGAATAGAGAAACCGAATTACATCCATCTTATGAAAGACTAGGGTATGCAACCTATAGGCTCAAGATCCTTTTACCGGACGTTTGGGTAGGGAAGGTTCTTACTCTAGGCTTAGGCACCGTTTGGAGTTCCTATAGATTATACTTGGATGGAGAGTTCCAAGGAGAATCCGGAGGTCCATCTACTTCTACTCAATCAAGCGTAGCAAGGGTTCAACCCAGATCTTTTTCTTTTGTTCCGAGTTCCAGTCAGATAGAAGTTTCAATTTTTGTTACGAATAATTTCGCAAGACAAGGTGGGATCAGCTCTCCTATTAAATTAGGTCCTTCCGAAGTAATGTTGTCCACGAGAACAAGGACAATCTTCACAGATATTTTTGCATTCTCCAGTTTAGTGATTATGGGGCTCTATCATATCTCTCTGTATTTGTATTTAAGATCCAGCAAGGCTCCTTTGTATTTCGGATTTATGAGTATGGCGATCGGTATTAGGACTCTGGTTACGAATACTAGACTTCTAATGGAATTTTTCCCTTCTATCAACCAGAACGGAATACAGATGATAGAACAGATTTCCATGATGTGTGCCACCGGATTATATCTGCTATTCTTCTATGAAACCTTTTCCGTTTACGCATCTAAACTATATATTAGAATTTCTTTAGCAATCATCTCTCTATTCATTCTAATGACCTTATTCGGCTCTTTGGAATTTAATAGTAGCAAGGTTGCCTATTTCCATTTATTTATAGGTGTCACGATCGGTTATGTTATCTATGTAATCTTCGGGATAGACTTTGATAAAGAGAATAACTCTTCTTATATCTTATACGGTTCGGGGATACTATTCTTAGGAGTAGCGATCGATCTATTCTATACTTATATTCTAAAAGTGTCTTCTCATCAGGTTTCGCATATTGCACTCGTACTTTTCGTTTTCTTACAATCTTTGGTAATCGCTTCGGATCGTTCTTCCAAATATAAAGAAGCAAAACTTCTCACCGAAGATCTACAAACTATGAACTTAGAACTTTTCGAAATGAAAGAAAAGTTGGTTCAAAAGGTGGAAGATAGGACCAGAACTCTAAACGATACTCTCCAACAGATCAATAGAGAGTTGGAGATCGCCCAGAACGTACAAAGAAAAATACTCACTCCTCCGGAAAGAGAGATCAAAGGAATTCGTTTCGATTACGTATACAAACCTTTAGAAAAAGTGGGTGGAGACTTTTTAGATATTTCGGAGATCAATCCCGGCCAAGTTCGAGTATTATTGGCGGATGCGGTCGGTCATGGGGTGCAAGCAAGTCTTATGACCATGGCTTTAAAAACCGAATACGAAGAGTTAAAAAAATTAGCCTGCCCTACTCTTGTATTAAAAGAATTGAATGGAAGGTTTTTAAGAAAGTTCGATACCTTAGAAAGTATCTTCCCTTGTTTTGTAGCTGATATCTATTTGGAAAAAAAAGAAGTTCTATATGCTTCCGCCGGACATCCGGACCAGGTTTTACTTTCACCGGGCGGAAATTACGAATTACTCCATAAAACAGGGCCTATATTAGGACTATTTGATGACTTAGAGATCGAATTCTCAACCTATAAGTTTCCTACAGGAAGCCGTTTATTACTTTTCTCTGATGGACTCATCGAGAACAGAAGAAAGGAAAATAGATGGAGCACCGTCGAGACAATTGCGTCCAGGGCTTCCACACTTTCAAATGTAAGCCTCCAAAAACTATTAGAAGAATTAGTAGTAATGGAAGAAAAATCCAGGGGAGACGAACAAAGATACGATGATATCACTATCATCGCGATCGAATCCAGAGAAACTCCCGAATATCCTGCTTAAAAGATTTATGCCCTTTCCTTTTTTAAAAGGGAGAAGGTCCAAACCCCGCATAAAAATTCAAACCCACTCGGCAATAAGATCATAGGATGGATCCAACCAAGCAATACAAAGATAACCAAGACTATAAACTGAAACGTTCTCGAATGAGTGGTTAATTTTAAGAAAGGACGAATATTCCCTTGTCCCATTTTAAAATAAAAATATCCTAATATGATAAGAGTCAGCCCCACTACTCTCACCCAAACATCACTTGCACTTAATAAGAAAAGACCTAAGAAAAAATTCGGAACTGTGATCAAAAGAAATCCTTCGATCAATAAAAATATCCCGAAATATTGTACACTTTTACCTGAGTTTATCATGGGCAATAGGCATATCCAAATCGAAAGGAAGAACAATCCATTTTTAAGTTAAATTTTCCTCAGACATAAAAAAAGCCCCCGAGACCGGAGGCTTTTTATTATTCGGGTGAACGAAAAGATTAGCAGATAACCACTAATTCTCCGGAAGCTTTTACTTCTCCGGACTCATCAGAAGCCTCTACAGCTACTGTAAGTAGTTTTTCTCCGTTTTCTTCTTTCTTACGTTTAATCTTACCGGAACAAGTTAGTTTTTGTCCAGGCTTGGTCATCGCTTTGAAAGTGACTCCGAATTCTTTGATCTGTTTTTGGTCTGCCCAAGAAGTGCAAAGTCTTCCGATCTGAGCCATGACGAACATACCGTGCGCGATGGTTCCATCCAATCCAGTCTTACGAGCGAAATCCGGATCGTTATGGATCGGATTAAAATCACCGCTCGCTCCCGCATAACGCACTAGATGCGCATGCGTGATAGTATCCACTTTTAAAGGAGGGAGCTCTTGTCCTACTTCGTACTTGTCGAATTCAATCTTACTCATCTTAATCCTCCTATCACTGTTCCGGTTTACGGATAAAAATAGACATCTCTGCTTCGATCACAGTTTCACCTTTCGCATTACGAATTGTAGTGCGGAAAGTCATAGTATCCATTTTACCGACAGTTACGTTAACACATTCTCCCTGAGAAGAAACCTTACCAGGATAAAGAGTTTTAACATAATTATATTTTTCTTTTAAATGTAAGATCCTGGAAGTATCAACTCCCATGTTCTCCATATCTTTCCAAATTTTAGGATATCCCCAAAATTGGATCACAGTGGGAAATGTAGGAGGAGCTGGAATGTCCTCATATCCCGCTTTTTTTGCCGCTTCTAAATCGAAGTATATCGGATTGCTTTCGCCGATCGCTAGACAAAACTCTTTTATCTTTCCTCTTTCTACGTCGAATTCGTAGGAGTCGAGTTTTGTGCCGATCAGGTCTTTTGAAATGCCTTTTTCTGCCATAATCCTTTTCCTTTGGATTGGTTTAAAAACCTTCGAAGGATCGAAGATCGTTTATATGGCCCTATTTTTTAGACACCGATCTCACAGGTCCATTGAATTTTTAGTAACGAACGTTCTGTTCGCTCAAACAACTGTTCACTGAATGGTGTTCATCCGGAATGATAGTCGCTTCGCTCCTGAAGCCCGCGGGCGGACTATAAGTGTTGTAAGCGGACCCCTCAAGTAAAATTCTGTCCTTGTTCCTCATGATTTCTTTTGGTCCCAAACTTTCTAGGATATTGATCCCGATCCTGCTTTGTTATCTTTTACAGGATTGTAGGCAAATTTTTCCAGGATCGTTTTCAAAAGAAGAAGAGACAATAATCCCTGTTTGGGACGGACTTCGTTCTTTAAAAAAATCCGGAAGTGTATGTAGAGGAAATTCAGAAGAAGCCATTAAAAAGATCTCTTATCATTATAAAAAAAATCCATCCCGTTATTCGGAACTTCCTCTAAATGAAAAATGGAGAAACACTCAGCTTACTATCTTAAAAGATAAACAGACTCTTCTAAATGAATCCAGAGATAGTTTGCTCCTATTCCAAAATGGCGGATGTGATATTTCCTCGGAGTTTATTATCCCAGGAGCAAAACTTTATGATCTACAAAATGTTGTTTTGGATTTTTCCACTACAGCACTTTCTTCCTCGGGGGAGAATGTTCCAAGTTCCGGAAAATTGATCGTGAAGTTAGGAGATGCTATCGTATTCTCCGAAGATATACAAAGCCAAGGAAGAGAATGGGTCGATCATAAGATCAAGGTCCAAGAATCCATTTCTAAATCTTTAGAAGAAGAACCTGCTACTACTTGGAACTTTGAATGGATCCCTAAAAATCAGAACGATCTTTTATTTGTAGGACAACCTACATTATACGCTTCTGTGGCTGATCCAAAACTTTGGGGACCTAAAGAGAATGTAATATTGATCGTGGTGGATGCTCTGAGGCCGGATCGTTTAGGATTTGGCGGTTCTCCCATCCCTACCAGTCCTTATCTGGACGAGCTCGCTTCCGATTCTATCGTTTTTGAAAATGCTTTCTCTAACGGGAATTGGACCAAGCCAAGTATGATTTCTTTTTTCACTTCTAAGATCACATCCGAATTAGGTCTTGGAAATGCTTGGTTTTATTCCACCAACCTTCATAGAAAAATATTCTATTCCAAAAAACCGGAAACATTACCGAATCATCTCAGATCCAAAGGTTACCTAACTGCAAGCCTTATGAATAATGTTTTCCTCCTGGATTATACTGGCGTGGGAGTCGATCTAGGATTTCATAAATTATTTCAACCTGGAAAAGACAAAGACGATACTGAGCTAATACTTGCAGAATCCATAAAGTTCTTAAAAGAGAACAAAAACAGAAGATTTTTCCTTCATATAAATATCAATACCCCTCATTATCCTTATCTTCCTGAAAGAAAGTATATGGATATTCTGGCAAAAAAAACTGATCCAAAGATCTGGAACAGTTATGATCCTTACGTAAGAAAATATATGGCTGAGATCTTATATACGGACGAGGTCATAGGTAAAATTTTAGAAGAGGCTAAAAAGACAGGAGCCTTCGATAAATCCTGGATCGCAGTAGTTGCAGACCATGGAGAATTACAATCCATGGAACATTATTATCATCATCATTTCGTGGCAGAAAATTTACATGCACACGGAGAAACACATTACGACGAAGAAATTAAAGTTCCTTGGATCATTCATCCTCCCGTCTCGGAAAAATCGAATATTGAAAAAAGAATTTTCTCCGATCAGGTTTCTTTACTTTCTCTTTTCCCTACTTTAGCAGGAGCATTAGGTTTACCTTGTGATCCGAGTTCCTGCGATGGAAATGATTATTCCAGAGCCATATATGGAGAAGAAGGTCCGCAATCCGAAAACTTTATATATACCGAAGGAAGATTTTCAGAATCCATTCGAACCAAAGAATACAAACTGATTCGAAGATATCCTGGTTATGATTTTGTAAGAAGAACCAAAGAAGGAGAACCTCATAAGATGTCTGAGGAATTTTATTCCTTGGTTTCAGATCCCGGAGAATTACAAAATCTCTCCGAAAGTAATTCTACACTTCTCACGAAAGCAAGACAGGATTTAGATTCTCACAGCTTAAAGAAAAATGTTTTTAAACTCAGATTACCTGCATGTGAAAAAGAATGTATACGTAGGATAGAGATCGGTATCCAAGCCGGAATTTATAAAATACAATCTGATACTCCAGTTACTGAAAATAGATTAGAAACGAAGTCCGCATCTCTAACCGTAAAACAAACCCCTGGTAAAGAAAGTATCCTCTCCTTTTATACAGTAGAACCTGTTTTCGGATTTCGTTTGTCCATTTCCAAAGATGGAAAACCGGAAGATTATAAATCCGGAAAATGGGGAATTTTATCGGATGCGAGTTCTAAAATTTATAGAGATTCTCCAGAATCAGTGGCTTCTGCAAAACTTCCTTATGAATTTAAAACTTCTAAAATACCTTATTTTTATAACGATGCTGGACTTTCTGGAAATTCGGAATCTTCAGAGCAAGCTGCGTTAGGAAAAGAAGTCCGAAAAGTTTTGGAAAGCTGGGGTTATATCCATGAATAGAATCCGTTTTATATAAAAGTTTCTCCGCTCGTTTTTGCCAAAACTCCTTGCTTTTTCCATATCCTTCGTTATGTTATCCGCTTGCTAATCCAAACAGAAATAGGTGAAAAGAATGAAAGTTAGAAATCTTGTATTTTGTCTTATTCTAATATTCGGTTTCATATCCTGCGGAACTAATCCTGTAGAACGTTGTCAAGACAGAAGAAAAGTTATGAGAGATGCAGTGTGCCAAGCAGTAGGCGCTCACGAACCCGGAACAGAATCCTATAATAGCATCCTTCTTTCCTGCTTAATGGAAAATAATCATTTTAACGAATGCGAAAGTGAAGGTTACTTTTAATTCTAAACTTTTTGCAGAAGGGCAAAAACCGATATTATTCTAAAACGATAGTGATATCGACTCTTCGGTTTTTAGCTCTGCCAGATTCCGTGGAATTTTCAGTCACGGGTTGAGACTTTCCATAACCTCTATAAGACATTCTAGTTTCTTCTATTCCATGAGAATCTCTTAACTCTTGCAGAACCGATAAGGCTCTATCTTGAGAAAGTTTGAGATTATACTCTTGGCTTCCTTTATCATCCGTATGTCCGCCGATCCGAATTTCTCTGTCAGGATATTTTTTAAGAACGTCTGCGATCCTTTCTAAAACCTTTTTGGCTTCCGGTTTTAATTCGGATTTATTATAATCAAAAAGAAGGTTATCTAAAGAAAGTACAACCCCCTCATTCGATTTTCTGATCTCCACCGGTGCACGATCTGCAATTTCTTCTTCCGGATTTCCTTCCCATTCAGGCCATTCTAAACCATTCCCCTTTTTACCTGTAGGTTTCTTTTTGGGATAAGAAGTTCCTTCCGGGAAAGGTCCCAGGATCCTTTTGACTTCTTCTGCAATTTTATCCTTATCGTTTTCCGTAACAGAGTTTTGTTTAGAATACACTCCGTGGATCTCGAAAGACATTTCTTGTGCAATCCCATTCGGAAAAACGAATGTATAAGCAAGTTGGACATACTTATATTGAGGAACACCTTGTTCGGAATCAAAAAATACTTTTCCTTTTGCAAAACCGTAAATTTTGTAAGGAATATTCTGAGCGATCGGATCGGATTCCTTCATTAAATTATAATTATATTCTATCAGATCCGCGTTCCCTTTTTTACCTGCATATTCCCAGCCTCCTTTGCCTTGGTAAATATACTTTGCTTGGACTGGGATCTCTATCCTGGCTGTAGGGAACTGAAAACTTTCAGAGGCAGGTTTGGTCCATTCTTCTCCCACACCTACTTCTTTCGCGGAAAAACTAGGCAATGATCTTAGATTGGGCATACTATATTCAGGAGGAACGGTATATTGGCCCAATTCCGAAATGTTAAATTTACTCTTAAAAGTTTTGTCTTTATAAAAGGCAGGATCTAATTCAGGAAATTTAATATAGGTATCGAATATAGCCGAAAAATCGCAGCCTTCCTTTTTACAGGCAGTGGCCTTTAACAAAATTCGATTTTTATCTTCTCTATTAATAACTCTAAGACCTTGTCTGGCCTTTACTCTATGGTATTCGTTTAATTCCAGATCATCTCCGGATTTCATTTTCCATCTGAACAATACTGGAGTTTCGGAAAATATATAAGAGGGTATTAAGAAGAATAGAATGAGGAGCCCTCTGAATGCCATACTAATAGTTTCGAAAAATTTCCCCAAAAACTTAGAAAGGAATCCTAAAAAACAGGCCTCTTTCCAGGATATTTAGACTAAAACGGCCCAAGTTTTCCTCCTGAAAAGTGATTTGGGGGCTTCAATTCCAAACGTAAGAACTTGACAAGTAGGCGATAAAAATTCATCCAATTAGTTCGTGGTTCCTCATTTCCATGAGATCGTATTCTTCGGAGTGTTGTTTTGTATGCTTCTATCTGTGGCATGCCTACTCCGACCGGAAAAATCTGCCGGTTTAAAGATCTTATCTTTATTATCTTTTTGTGTTTCTATCCAATTCCTTTATGTTTATTTTCTTTTGAAGGGGATTTATTTCGAACCTTCGTTTTTAAATCATCTTCATATTCCATTAGCTTGGTTTTTAGGGCCAGGAATGTACAGTTTGTATTCTGTTACGGTTCGAGAGGAGAAGTTCACAGCCTTCGAAAGAAGCTTTTATCTTCCCGGAATACTTCTTCTTATCTTATTTCCTATCTTGCATTTAGTTTTACCTCAAATCTTTCTAAGTCATCCTATAGATTATTTCGAAAAAGGATCTACAAGTTGGCCGGATATCCTACTGTTAGGTGCATATTCTGCAAATTTAGTATTTTATTCTTCTATCGTTTGGCAAACAAGAGCAGCTTTCCAATTGGAAAGACTGAAAAAAGATGCTGGTGCTAGGATACTTCTTTTCGTTATAATCGGAAGCGGAAGTGTAACTTCTGTCCTTGTTATTTCTTATTTAATCAGAGATATTAATTTATTATTCATTTCTGTTCTAAGCACTGTAATCTACGCGGTCGCAGGTTATCTGGCTCAAATTTATTCTCCGGAAGTTTTTAGCGAGATGGGACCTTCTATGAGAGATGCATATCGTAATTCCAGATTAGAAGGTGTGGACACAAACGATCTGGAAAACCGTTTAGAAAGTTTGATGTCAAAAGAAAAAATCTATCTACAAGAAGATCTTTCTCTTTCTATACTATCCAATCAGTTAGATATCAAACCATATCAACTTTCGGAATTTCTGAATCAAAGAAAAGGAACTAACTTTGCAAAGTTTGTAAACGGTTTCAGAGTAGCAGAAGCAGTTCGTATATTACAAAAAGAAGAAGGAGCCAATATTCTCTCGGTCGCATACAGATCCGGCTTCAATTCAAAGGCGACTTTCAATCTTGCATTCAAATCCATACAGGGTGTTTCCCCTAGAGAGTATCTGCGAAAATCTAAAGTCTCTTAATTGAACGAACGTTTTCTTCTAAATTTGTTTAAATAAAAAATTAAGACCTTTTAATTTGTCCAAGATTCGAATCCAAGACGACCCTCACTGATAACTGTCTTATACTCCCTCTTCATAAATTAGCTAAAAGTCAAAGACTGAAAAAGCGTATGGAGAATAGTGATGAGAAAAATATACCGAACGTTAGTTATGCGATTTTGCATACTAATGATGATCGTAGGAGGATCTTTTTACTCTTGTAAAAGTGATTCTTCTCAAAATGCGGAAGCTGCGGCCCTCTTAGCTTCCTTAGATCCAAGCCTGGCTCAAACTTCCGGAAACAAAGGTGTTTCCGAGTTAGAAGATTCAAGCGGTCAGATCCAAAATGCATTCGCGCAAGAGAGCGACGGAAGTTTCACTTTCGACAATACCATTAAGGTAACTGCAAACGACGGAGTTGTGTTAGAAGCTAGTCTTTTCACACCTTCTACCCCTTCCCCTACCGGAAAATACCCAACAGTAATTTTCGTTAATAGCTGGGCATTGAACAAGTATGAGTATCTGGTTCCTGCTGCGAAACTCGCTAAAAAGGGATATATTGTTCTCTCTTATAGCACAAGAGGTTTCGGAGCTTCCGGAGGACTCATTGATACTGCTGGTCCAAAAGATAGGGCAGATCTTAGCAAAATTATCGATTGGTTACTTGCAAACACCCAAACCGATTCTGCAAATATCGGTATTTCAGGTATATCTTATGGTGCCGGAATTTCTTTAGCAGGTGTGAGCACTGAACCTAGAATTAAAACTGCTGTTGCAATGAGTGGTTGGGGAAATCTCAAACGTTCTCTTTATGGCAACGATACTCCTAGATTGATCTGGGGATTATTGCTTGTTGCTTCTAGTTATATTACCGGAAGACCTGATCCGATCATCGCTCAGAATTTCGGAAAACTTCTACAACATACGGATATCGATTCTGTGACCACATGGGCAGCAGATCGTTCTCCAGAAACTTTTGTAGGACAATTGAATGCTTCTGCAGGTAAGTCCGTAATGATCTCGAATAACTTCGAGGATTACTTATTTAACCCGAATGCGGTTTTAGATTATTATGCTAAGATCACTGTTCCTAAAAAACTTTTAATGAACGAAGGAATTCATGCTTCCGCGGAAATCGGTGGTATCCTCGGTTTTTCCGGTACAGTTTGGGATAACGCATACGATTGGTTCGATTATTGGTTGAAAGGTGTCAATAATGGGATCATGGACAAACCTCAGGTTACTTTCCAAAAACGTTTTGCCGGACCTAGAGTAACTCTTCCTTCTTGGCCTTCTCCTACTGTTTCCGATAAAACTTTTTATCTGAAACCTAGAGGTCTATTCACTAACGGAGAAATCGGAACCAGCCAAAACACTACTGTCACTAACACTGGAATTCTTTCCGGAGCGGATACTGTTGCAAGCACTGGATTTCCTTTACTTGCGGATATTCTTGCTTCTCACGCAGATATTCCTGTAACAACCAATTTAGGTTTAGTAAGCAGAGTGAATGGTATCGTTTACCAATCTTCTAATCTAAGTTCTACAGTAAAGATCAGAGGTAAAATGTTCTGGAACGGAAGAATTTCTTCCAGCCTAGGAAAGGCTAACGTGAACGTTTACTTCTACGATGTAGATAAATATGGAACCGCTACTTTGATTACTCATGGTACCGGGACTATTTTTGATGCGGGATGGTATGAAACAAAAGATATGTCTATCGACCTAAATGCGGTAGCGTATGATGTTCCTGCAGGAAATAAGATCGCGATTGCAATCGATACTTTCGATTCACAATATTCGGTGCCTACTGTGCTGATTTATGGTCTGGATGTGAAACACTCCAAAACCCCACAGTCCACCTTAGTGATCCAATCGGAGAATTAATTTCGGATTTCCATTCCCCTCTTTAGCGGCGGGCTTGCCCGCCTTTTTTTATGCCTCTCTTTCCTTTCTCCACTGGATATAGTCAGGCAATTCGACTAGTTCTATAAATCCTTCCTCTTCCGGATCGTCGGGAAGCATTCCAATCTCGTAATATCCTATTTCTTTAGTATAAGTATCTTCGCCGAGAAGTGCTTCTAATAGTAGGCCGACTGCTTTTTTAAGATGAGGACTCGATTCTACATTCGGGAAATCAGGGAAACAGATCCGAACTCCGAAACTTTTGGGAAGACTTGTGTTCTCTAAAGGTAAAAACCAGATCTCTTCCGAGTCTAATTCCAGACCTTCGTGAAATATGACTGTGCCTTTTTCTTGGTATTGGTCGACGGAATATACGTCCCAGCCTGAAATTTCGGGAGCGAGGTCTACAAATCTTTCCGCATCTGCGTACAGATCCTCGTCTCCTGCTGTGACAACTGTGAATTCGTGAGGACTTTCATCTCCCCCACCGATCTCGAAAAAAAACTCGGAATTCACTTCCTGGAGTCGATCCATTAGATCGTCCAAAAGGCGATCTCTTTCTTTATCATCCAGGTCATCTAGTTTAGTATAATACCGGCTGTTTTGGGAAAACCAGGTCCAAAACTTTTCCGCTTTTTCTTCCATTCATCCGCCTCAGTCACGAATCTGTCGGAATTTCAAACCAAGAGACTCGATAAAAATATCCGAATGTATGGAAAGAATGTTTAAAGGGAAAGAATTATTTTCCGATTTCCGAATCTATCCAACGTAAATACTTTTCATTCGCCTCTTTAATTTCCCAGGAAACAATACATGGGACAGTGTAACTATGTAGTTCCGAAATTCTTGCTACGACTTTTTCCGCCTCAGAATCTTTGGTTTTTAACAAAAGAACCGTTTCCTGATTATGCTCCAATCTTCCATGCCATCTATAAATGGATTTCATTCCTGGGATCAAATTGGCGCAGGCAACCAGTCTCTCGTTTACTAAAGTTTCCGCGATCTCTAAAGCCTCGGTCTCGTTCTTCGTGGTGACGTAAAAAGTTCGATAGCTCATACCATAGTGATACTCCCAGAATTGAATTGTTTCAAGATGATTCTTCCGAATTCGCAAAACGAAAGTCCTAAAAGTTGAGGTAAAATCCTGGACAAAGTTACCCTCCGAATTAAGAAATTCGCAATGGCTTCCAAAAAATCGCCGAATCTTATCTTTAAAAAATCGTATGACGCGCTGGCATTGAACTCAGCGTTTTTCGGCTTCTATGCACATTCAGGTTTTTCTCTCGGTTTAAAAGAGATCGGTTTTAAACCTGCGGCAATCGCTGGTTCTAGCTCGGGAGCTTTGATCGGCTCCTTAATTTCAGCGGGAATTCCTCCGGAAGAAATCACAAGATTCATTCTTACTTTGCAGAAAAGCGATTTCTGGGACGGGAACTTCTTCAGCCAGTTCCTAAAACCGTTTAGAAAAGGTCTTAAAAATTATTCAGGCATTCTTTCCGGAAAAAAGATCAGGGCCTTATTAGAACCTTATTTGGGAGGTAAGGATATTTCCGAAATGCCTATCAAGATGGGGATCGCGGTCTCTAATCTGACCAAAGGTATCCGAGAATTAAAATCCGAAGGTAATATCGTAGATATGATCATGGCCTCCATGACGTTCCCCATTCTATTCGAAATTCCAAACCTAAAAGGAGAGGAATTTTTAGACGGCGGAGTTGCGGATGCGGAACCGATCAAAGAATTTATATTGGATCCAAGTATCAAAAGGATCGTTATCCATGATATTGAAAACCGCAAACCTGTTTCGGATAAAATACTGATGAGGGCTTTCGATTCTTGCGTAAGTGTAATCGCGAGTGAAACAAGAGATCTTAAAGAATTATTAGCTAAGAAGTATGGCAAAAAAATTATCAGAGTGGTGACCAATACCCCTTATCTTCATCCGAACAAAATGGAAAACGGAAGATTAGCTTTAGAGTTAGGAAGAAGGTCCGCTCATTTTATGAAATCCCAAATATTAGGGGCCTAAATGCAAAAGCCGCCCGATGAGATTCGGACGGCCCGGAGAAATGATCTAGAGAATAATCGAAGTTCGGAAATGTTCTTTCCGCTCTTATATTATTTCTTTGCGTCTTTTTTAGGATCAGCTTTTGGAGCTTCTTTCTTTGTTTCTTCTTTTTTAGGAGCTTCTTTCTTTTCTTCCGCGCTTAAAGCAAAAGCTGCTACAAGAGACAAAGTGGTGATTGCTAATACTAGTTTTTTCATCTGGAATTCTTCCTTTTCCTTAATTACACCTTCCGTTTTCGCTTCCGGTGTGCAAAAGACCATACCAGAGGCCTGTCTGTTTTACAAGCAAAAATTATGTTATAACAGATAAAAATTCCGCAATTACGCATGGCCGACTCGAAAGCGCATAAGGGCCTCAATGGGAAAAAATAGCTGACAATGAGGGGATGATCTTATGAATAAGAAACAGGAGTCTTTGGACTCCTATCGTCGCTTCACTCTTATATCCGGTGCGGCTTAAACCTAGCCGGATCCTTTTTTGAAAGCCGATTGATACATAGTTCTTCTAGCTATATTGAAAATAAAAAGGGCCTCCTTTACGGGAGGCCCTTTTTGTCGCTGCACTCTTATATCCAGTGCCGACGTTATAAATCCTTTCGGAATTATTTTTTTGCGTCAGCCTTGTGTGCTTCTTTTTTTGTCTCAGTTTTGTGGTCAGCCTTATGAGCTTCTTTCTTTGCTTCCTCTTTTTTAGGAGCCTCTTTTTTCTCTTCTGCGCTTAGAGCAAACGCAGCAACAAGAGCAAGAGTAGTAAGCGCTAATACTAGTTTTTTCATGGAAATTATCCTTTTGATTGTTTTGGCCTGGGTAAAAATCCCGGGGCCGAGGTTAAAGATAATCCGGAAAAGTTCAGATCGCCCACAATCAAAATTCAAAAGTTTATATAAAATTTCGCTAATCTAGCCTTCTTCTTTTTTTATAAAACATATTTAAAAGAAGGATTTGAAACCTCCAACCTGGAACTAAATTAAAACCCATTTGGGTCTCAGAGGAAGAGAGTCTTTCCCTAAGTAAATCTTCGTTGGAAATTTATTTCCAAAATCAACCCCTGAAGCCGGTGCCCTTTTCCCGGCATTTAAACGATTTCCGGATTTTTCTCGTCTCTTCTAATCCAATCGTACGTTCTTGACTCGGTACCCTTCCGCTTAGAACCTGTTCCCAGGGTTCATACATCGCGTCTCCCGCTGATTACCCTCATTCCAATTAAGGTTATAGTTATAATGGATTTCGCTCTTTCAGACGATCAAAAAGCGCTTAGAGGTCTTGCCAGAGATTTTGCAAAAAATGAGATCCGCCCAAAAGCGGAACATCATGATAAAACGGGAGAATACCCTCTTCAGATCTTGAAAAAGGCCTGGGAAATCGGCTTAATGAATATCCATATTCCGGAAAAATATAACGGAGCCGGAATGCACGAATTAGATGACGTTATCATCGGAGAAGAATTGTTTTGGGGTTGTTCTGCGATGGCAACTGCCATCCTTGCAAATAACCTTGCATTAGCACCGGTTCTTATCGGAGCAAGTGACGAAGTCCTAAAAAAATGGGTTCAGCCTATGACTGAACAATTCCAACTCTGTGCTTATGCAGTTACGGAACCAGGCGCAGGTTCCGACGTTGCAGGTATTCGTACTACTGCAAGAAAAGTTGGAGACGAATATATCATTAACGGTTCCAAGATGTGGATCACTAACGCAGGTTATGCGGATTGGTTCTTCGTTCTTACTAAAACTGATCCTGCTGCGGGTCATAAAGGTATCACAGGATTTATAGTTAGTTCCAAAAGTCCGGGTGTAGTCGTTGGAAAAAAAGAATTGAACATGGGACAAAAATGTTCCGACACCAGAGGGATCACTTTCGAAGAAGTGAAAGTCCACAAAAGCCAAATGATCGGTCAAGAAGGTGATGGATTTAAGATCGCGATGGGAGCATTCGATCATACTCGCCCAGGTGTTGCGATCGGGGCAGTTGGCGTTGCAAGAGCAGCTATGGAACATGCATTAGAATATGCTAAAACTAGAACTGCTTTCGGTAAACCTATCGTAGAGAACCAAGCTATTTCCTTTATGATCGCAGAGATGGCGAGAGATATAGAAGCAGGAAGACTTCTTTGCCACCAAGCAGCTTGGTTAATCGACAACGGTTACAGAAATACTTACCAAGCCTCTATCGCTAAAGCTTTTTGCGCAGATGCTTGTATGAGAATTACGACTGACGCAGTACAAGTATTAGGCGGTTACGGCTTTAACTCTGAATACCCGGTTGAAAAACTGATGAGAGACGCTAAAATTTTCCAAATTTACGAAGGTACTTCTCAAATCCAAAGATTGATCATCTCTCGCTACCTAACAGAAGGTAAAGGGATAGAAGGACCGAACCTCTGAAGGAATTTTCCTTAACATACGAAGAATTCCTGGAGAAAACAAAATCCGGGAATCTGGTCCCGGTTTTCAAACAAGTCTTCTTGGATTTGGAAACCCCGGTGTCTCTTTTTGCAAAATGGGGAGGCACTGAGGCCAAACATTCTTTTCTTCTAGAATCAGTAGAAGGTGGAGAGAATGTCGGTAGGAATTCTTTCTTAGGAAAAGATCCTTATAGGCTGCTCTATGGTAAGAATGGTCTATTCTATGTTTCCAAAAGAAAAGAACCTGAGACGGAGATAATCACATACGATCCGTTATTCCTATTGGAATATTCCATGGGAGATGACAAATACGTTCCGGATCATAGACTTCCTTCTTTCCAAGGAGGAGCAGTAGGTTTTCTTTCCTTTGGCGCAGTCCGTTATTATGAAAATATTCCGGATACTAAACCGGAAGATGAACCGGCTCCTGACGCATACTTCGCATTATATGACGAGGTTCTTGTGGTCGATCATGTGGATCGTCTTTTGAGGATCGTTGTAAATGCTCGTCTTTCCGAATACGAAGATCCAAAAGCTTGTTACGAAGCTACATTAGAAAGAATTGATGCGATTGAAAAAGAGATCAGAGAAGGAGAACTTCCTGGTTGGGTCAAACATCCGTTAGAGTCCAAAGAGAAATTAGAATACACTCCTAATATTCCTGACGAAGATTATAAAAAAGCTGTCCAGAAAGCGAAGGAATATATTTACGCAGGAGATATATTCCAAGTAGTTCCTTCTAGAAAGCTGGAATTCCGACCAGGTGTCCCTCCTTTTCAAGTATATCGTGGATTAAGAACTGTAAATCCGAGTCCTTATATGTATTTCCTAAAGTTGGATGATATTTCCTTGGTCGGATCTTCTCCTGAGATCATGGTGAAATGTAAGGATAGAAAGACTTACTTAAGACCGATTGCAGGAACAAGACCGAGAGGAGCTAATCCGGAAGCGGATAAACTTTTGGAAGAGAATCTTTTAGCGGATCCTAAAGAGATCGCAGAACATATCATGCTCGTAGACCTGGGAAGAAACGACTTGGGTAGGGTTTGCGAAGCGGGAAGCGTTCGAGTAGAAGATTTTAAAATTATAGAGAAATATTCCCACGTTATGCATATCGTGAGCCAATGTTCCGGAATTTTGGAAGAAGAAAAATCGGTTTATGATCTTCTCCGCGCTACTCTTCCTGCAGGAACAGTTTCAGGTGCACCTAAGATCAGAGCTATGGAAATCATAGACGAACTGGAAAGGACTAGAAGAGGTATTTATTCAGGAGCCTTAGGTTATATTTCCTACCAAGGAGATACCGATATGGCGATCGTGATCCGCACCATCTCTTTTTATGGAGAGAAAGCATTCGTGCAGGCAGGTGGCGGAGTGGTTTACGATTCTTCTCCTGAAGGCGAACTAGAAGAGACCAAAAACAAAATGGCCGCATTACTCCGTGCGGTGGACTTCGCAAGAAACGGATTGAAAGGAGAATGGAATAGATGATCCTTCTCGTAGACAATTACGATTCTTTTACATACAATCTGTATCAGTATTTTTCGCAGATCGGCAATCAGGTAGAAGTTTTCCGAAACGATAAGATAGACCTAAGCGAGATCAAAAGATTAGCTCCCAAAGGGATTATTTTAAGTCCAGGTCCGGGACGTCCCGAAGATTCAGGGGTTTGTATTGATATTTTAAAAGAACTGGCGGGACAATTACCGATCTTAGGTGTATGTTTAGGTCACCAAGCCATCGGTCTTGTCCATGGCGGAAAGATCGTAAACGCTCCGACTATTATGCACGGTAAAGTAAGCCTGATAGAACATGATGGTAAGGACATTTATAAGTCCTTGCCTTCTCCATTTTTAGCTACCAGATATCATTCTCTTGTGATCCAACCTGAAAGTCTTCCCGATGTTTTAGAAGTTTCCTCTAAAACGGAAGATGGGATTATCATGGGAGTACGTCATAAAACAAAACCTCATTTATATGGAGTTCAATTCCATCCGGAGTCCATCATGACCCAAAACGGATTGGAACTGGTGAGAAACTTTTCTCGAATCGTTTCAGAAGTATAAAACCAAATGAAAATTTTCTTCCGTTTAATGAGTTATTCAGTACGCTATAAGTACAGATTTTCATTAGGCATTGCGTTTGCCCTCCTTACCGCAGTTCTAAACGCAGTCTCTTTAACTTCTATCATTCCTCTTTTCGATACTATGGCGGCGGATCCGAACACCCGCTTTCAATTTGAATTCACGGAAGCAGAACAAGAGATCATCGCTAAAGAAGAATCCAATCTTGAGATCCGTTTAAACCCGGTAGAAAGGGCTAAGAAAGTTCTTATCGACGTTAAAAGATGGTCTAACGGACGCACCAAGTATATGGAACCTAAGGAAGTGGTCTGGGCAGTCTGTCTTTTGATCCTTCCTTTATATGGACTTAAACTAATCACATATCTTGCCTCAGTGTATTGTCTTGCGACCGCAGGCTATTGGGCCGTTCGGGATATACGACAGGAATTATTCGAAAAAAATCAAATGCTCCCTCTTACCTTTTTCTTTAAGGAAAAAACGGGGCTTTTGATGAGTAGGATCATCAACGATGTGGAAGTTGTGGCAGCTGTGATCTCTTCTAATTTTAGAGATGCTACCATCAACTTTTTCTATGTGATCACTCACCTTCTAGTATTACTTTATCTGAATACGGAACTTCTTCTTATAGCATGTGGAACAGTTCCTTTGATCATCCTGCCAGTGACATTGTTCACAAAAAAGATCACAAGATCTACGGAAAGATTCCAAGAAAAACTAGCGGATCTAAACGCAAATTTACAGGAGATGATTTCCGGGATCAAAGTGATCCGTGTTTTTAATACGGAGAAGTACGAGAAAGAAAAATTCCAGAAGATCAACCAGAACGTTTATCGCAGGAATTTTAAGGGACAATATTATCTTCAAATCGCACCAAGCTTGGTAGAATTAACTTCTTCCTTAGTAGCTCTTGGATTTTTCGCATTAGGCGCGAGATACATTCTCGCAGGAAATGTAGGCTCTCCATTCACAGTTGGGCAGTTCATGGTGTTCCTACTCACCCTCCTTTTCCTTCTACGCCCTTTAACACAATTATCACAAATGGTGGGAAAAATTTCCCAAGCAATCATCGCAGGAAGAAGGATCTTCGAGATCATTGATCTAGAAACGGAAGATCATAGCGAAGAACAAAAGGTAAAAGTAGAAAGAGTCACAAACTCCATCCAATTCAAAGGACTCAACTTCGCGTATCCGGGAACAAATGCGGAAGTCCTGAAAGATATTAATTTAAACGTGAAAGTAGGGGAAACAGTCGCGATCGTCGGTGCAAGCGGTTGTGGGAAGTCCACATTGATGGACTTAATTCCTAGATTCTTTGATCCAAGTGTCGGATCAATTGAGTTCGATGGGCAGAATATCAAAGACCTATCTCTTGCAGACCTTCGTAATAAGATTGGGATCGTAACCCAAGACATTTTTCTATTTCATGGAAAAGTAGCAGATAATATCGCTTACGGGAAACCGGGAGCTACTCGCAAAGATGTGATCCGAGCCGCGAGACTTGCTCATGCTCATGACTTCATCAAACAAATGGATAACGGATACGATAGTATCTTGGGAGTAAGAGGTCTAAATCTTTCAGGCGGACAAAGACAAAGACTTGTGATCGCAAGAGCTCTATTAAGAGATCCTGAAATAATGATCTTGGACGAGGCTACTTCCGCATTAGATGCCGAGTCGGAAAGATTAGTCAGCGATGCATTCCGCAGATTATTTGCGAACCGCACTACATTCGTGATAGCTCATAGACTTTCCACAATCAAAGATATTCCGCGCATACTTGTTATGGACAACGGAAGGATCATAGAAGAAGGAAATCATACTTCTCTAATGGAAATGAACGGTCTTTATAGAAAACTTACGGACAACCAATACGCCGGAGCGGGGATGCTGCCTTGAAACCATTAGTTCTCGTAGTAGATGATAATGATCGTTATGCGAATAATTTAAAAACTTATCTGCAGGAAAACGGATGCGAAGTTCTTCGCGCTATTGATGCTTCCCAAGGTTGGGATCTTTATCTTGCGAATAAACAAAAACTTAAAGCGGTTATTACCGATATCACGATGGAAACCCAAACATCCGGACTTTGGATGATCCGCAAGATCTACCAAGATGGATTCCCAGGAATAAAGGTAATCGCCACGACTGGCTTTGATGTTTCCGGTGTAATGGCTATAAGTAAATATTTTCTTCCTTGGTTTGCGGGAGTAGAATATATGGTCCCAAAAGTTCCTTTAAAAAAAGGAGAAGTTATACTTTTGCCTACAAGCGGAGTCTCCTCGGATTTTTTAAACAAACTGAAGTCCTAAAACCAAAGATTATATATTCTATTTTTATTATGTTCGGGAACCGAAACGTTTTCAGGCTTTCCATTCCTCAAAATAAAAGCTTGGCCGTCCGATTCCAGATCCCAAAGTTTTCCCTGTAAAAAAACATTAATACCGTTCTTAAATCCGGATCTGGCAGCTCTAGTTTCCAACGCGTATTTTTTCCAGGCCTGCCCTTCCGTGATCTTCCCGATATCTTTTGGATCCACATCGGAAGGATTTTTTTCTCCATTATATCCTGCCCAAGCCTGGTCCCAAACCGAAACCTCTCCTCGATTTATATAGGAAGGAACTGCGATAAAATCCGCGCCAGATTCTTTCAGATTCGAATAAGATTCAGGATACCAAGAGTCCGCGCAAACTAAAACTCCCATTTTACCTGCAGGCGTATCTATAACTGTCCCCGGTTTCAAATTAGAATCTAAGAACGGTTTCTCTTCTTCCGTTAAAAACTTTTTGCGAATCGGTTCTCCTAAAACAGAACCGTCCTTTCCGAACACAAAGCTCGTATTAAATAAAGAAGAAGGACCTAAAACTATTTTTCCATTCTGAACAGAAGGAGAAGGCAAAACGATAGAGCCGGCTAAAATAGTTACCTGGTATTTTTGAGCAAGAGCAGAGAAGATACTCTCATAGATCTTTTTCATCTCGTGAGCTTTGATCTTAAATATAGCCGCCTGCACCTTATCATTCTCCTTAGAAATAAGAAGATAATATAAAAATGAAAAAGGATTTCGAAGAATGAAATATATCATTCCGGATTTCAAGTCAGGAGAAGTATATAAAGATGATTTCTCTCCTGAGACAACCAGCCAAGTACCATAATATTCGGGGAAAACGAAAATTGTCTTATCAGAGATCCATCCCGACTGTTTTGCATTTATAAAATAAGATTCGGTCTTATCCAAGAACCTATTATGGCTCGAATAATCACCGGGAGTCATAAAAGGTTCCACTCCAATCAAATTTCCTTTGCCAGAATCCTTACCATAAGAATAAAAGCTGATCTCAAAAGCCTTCTCCTCAGGTGAATTCCCTAAAAAAGAATAAGTCCAAATAAAATATGCACAAACCAATGATAGAATGCCGTAAAACGAATACTTCCTCATACCAACCTCTTCCCTACTCCTAAAACACTTTATATTTTATTAATATAAAATAAACAAACGTTCATTTATTATAAACTATATTGTCTTAAGATAAAAGATCCTAAACGATAATCAAACAAAATTAACGAACAATTGTTAACTAACTTATTTAACTAACAAATGTTCATCAGCACAATAATTATACATTCATATTATAAAATAGGAAAATAGAAATGTATAGCACTTGTTACATCTTATAGAACAGCGTTCGAACATTACGATTTTGATTTTATTAAGCGTAAAAAATTTTTTTCTTGAAATCAAAACGTAAACTCTTCCATTTCAAATGAAATCTTTATAAATGAAAAAAGTAAAAATGGAAGGGTCAATAAATGAAAACGAATTATTCAAGCGGAGCTTTGTCTTCTGAACAAGTATCAACTATCTTTAAAAATCTTTCCGCTCAATCTGCTAAAATATTCGTAACCTTCGGTGGACAAGGTATAGATCCTATCCCTGAGTTGCGTTCTTTCTATGAAGAAGGTCATTCTAATTCAGAATTTTGGCAAACTGTCTTCTCTTCTATCGAAGAAGAATGTAAGGCAATCCACAAAGACAGACTTATAGAAACATTACCTTTAGGTTTTCAATTAAAGGATTGGTTGGATCGACCTGAGTTAACCCCGGACCATTCTATCCTAAAAAATTGTTCATATAGTATCCCCCTTATCTTTTTAGCTCAAGCTTCCGCATTATATAGAGTTCTCCAGGATGAATCTAATTGGGAGACATTATTTAACGAGACTTCGGGGATATTCGGCCATTCTCAGGGGGTATATGCAGGATTCTTATTATCTTCCTCTCCAGACAAATCCACATTCTTAAAAAACTTATCTCTGATACTTAGAAATCTTATTAGTTTAGGAGTTCGAGTCCAAGAAGAATTTCCAATTTTAGAATTGGATGTTTCTGCTAAAAAACTTTTGAAACCGGATGAGATCGCCTCTCCTATGGCGGCTTTAAAATCGGAAAACGATCCTTTATTAATACAAGAATTAGAAAAATTCAATGTAAATAGAAGTTCCGAAGATACCGTATATTTAGGTTTAAAGAATGGTCCAAAGGCTCGAGTGCTCTGCGGATCTCCAGAGTCTTTGTTGGAGTTCAGAAGTTTTCTTGCGAACAACAGTTTTCCCAACCTGGAATCTTGGACATTTCTGAAAATTTCGGCTCCATTTCATAGTCCTCTATTAAGAAGAGTACCTGTACTATTAGAAGAGGATGTCAAAAGAATCGGATTCAATCCTAAACAATCCGATCTAAAAATTCCTTTATACGATACAAGAGACGGAAGAGATCTTAGGACCGAATCCGATCTTGCACTGGCGTTATCCAGAATGGCAGTGGCAGAAACATTAGATTGGGAAATCTGCTTAGGAAGTTTAGAGAAGGAAGAAAGTAAAGTATTACTGATCTCTTTCGGACCAGGGGTAGACGCCGAAAAACTATGTTCTCCCGTCTTAAAAGGTAAATCCTATCTCGTCCGAAATCTAAGCAAATCGGAATCCTATAGATCTTTTACTAAGGAAACTAATTTAGAATTTCCTAAATCATGGAAGGAATTCCAACCGGAAACGGTGGAGCTCCCGAGTGGAAAAGTTTTCTTAAAAAACAATTATTCCGTTTGGACAGGAAGAGTTCCTATCTTCGGAGGAGGTATGACTCCTTCTACAGTTGAGCCTGAAATAGTTATCGCAGCTGCAAAAGAAGGATACTTAGTAGAATGGGCAGGCGGTGGACAAGTCACAGAAGAATTATTCCGAAAAAGGATGGAGGTATTTCAAAAAGAATTACCTCCCGGAATAGGAATAGTCATAAACCTTCTGTACTTAGATGCTTATTTATGGAATCTTCAAGTTCCGTTAGTCAAAAAACTCAAAAGTGAAGGCGCTCCAATCGAAGGAGTCACCATCTCGGCAGGCATTCCAGAAACAGAAGAAGCAATTCGAATATTAAAAGATTTTGAAGCTCATGGGATTTGGTTGAATTCGTTCAAACCTGGAACCCAAAAACAGATCCGACAAGTGATCTCTATCGCGAAACAAATACCGGATTCAAAAATCCTAATGCAGATAGAAGGTGGAGCTGCAGGAGGTCACCATAGCTGGGAAGATCTAGAAGAATTAGTCCGCTCTACTTATGGCGAAATCAGAGATTGTAAGAATATCATTCTAGCAGTCGGTGGAGGAATAGCGGAACCTCAAGACTCCAAGTCTTGGTTATTCGGAACCTGGGCAGGAAAAAATCCCATGCCGGTAGACGCAATATTCTTAGGAACCAGACTCATGGCCGCCAAAGAATGTGCTACATCGGAAAAAATTAAACAAGCCTTGGTGGAGATCTCTGGGTCCGAAAATTGGAAAACTACTCAAGAAGGAAAGAACGCAGGTGGAGTGATCTCAGGAAGATCCGGACTCGGTGCAGATATTTATTATGCAGAAAATACCTGGACCAAACTTTCTTCCCTTGCAGAAGAACTTACAAAAGGAAAAGAAACGGAAGAAGCTAAAAAATCTGTTCTGTCCAAAAAGAAAGAATTAATCAATCTCATAAACTCCACTGCTAAACCCTACTTCGGTGATCTAGAAGAGATGAATTACACTCAAATTCTTTCTAGATACTTAGAGCTAACTTGTCCCGGGCAAAGATTGGTTTCTCCAGAGGGGAATTGGCCGGATCATCCTTTTATAGATAAAAGTTTCAGGAACAGATTTATAGAATTAGTACAAAGATTCGAAGCTAGAATTTCAGAACCATCAAACCAAAGTTCTATACTGGAAAAAATAAACTCCGACTTTGATCAGAATGTTTTTCTAAACGAATGGAAGACCAGATATAAAAATGCAGATACGATCCTGATCTTACCGGAAGATATAATCTTCTTCTTTGATGTTTGCAAAAGACCTGGCAAGCCAATAAACTTTATACCGGTAATTGACGAGGACTTAGTAAAATGGATCCGTTCCGATTCTCTTTGGTATTCTCATTGTGAGAATATTGAGCCGGATTCTTGCGCTTGGATTCCCGGACCGAAAGCTATCAAAGGGATTCATAAAGCAAACGAACCTGTCTCTTCCATCTTCCAAAACTTCCTGCAAATAAGTTTGGAAAATTCTAAACCTAAAAAAGTCCAGTGGGAAGATTTGTTCGATTCGGACTCCCAAGGAAAAAGTATACTGAATTTATTTCCGGAAGAACAAATCCGCAATAATTCGATTTATATATTCGAAAACCTTGATATTACTCCGAACGATTGGATCTTAGGTATAGCAGAATTAGGAAAAGGATTCCTGAATGCCGTATTAAAATCTCCCAAGATCGGACAAACCGCATCCGATCTAAAATTATTCTTCGAGCCAAGAATCGGCAGGAAATTTATCTGGGAAACAAGTGGTTCGGAAGAATTACTACTGATCCAAGTATTGGAAGAAAACAAACTAAAAGTAGAGTTAAAACTTTCGGAAAAAGATTCTGCTGAGTTAAAACTTTTCTTCTACGATCCTAAAAATGGAGCTGCGATCCCATTCCAAAGAAGGTTTAGCGCAGGAAAAACTTTAGGAACATTTATAGAAGAAGATCTTACATATAGAGAAAGATCTGGCCTCGACCTCTATTTAAAAACATGGGGATTGGATCAAAAGATAGATCTAAATTCTTCCAAGAATGTTTCACAAGAATTAGAATCCGAAATTATAATTGATAAGGAATCTATTTTAAATTTCCGGAAAGCAATCGGAGAATTAAGAAGAGCAGATTTAAAATCCGAACCGAATCCTCCCCTTGGTATGAGCACTGCTTTTGCGTGGAAGGTTCTTCTTTCTCCTTTATTTACTTTAGAAAATAAGAATCTATTTAGACTTCTTCACTTTTCTCAAAATTTCCAATGGGAAAAAGAAGCAAGCGAGTTAGTTCCAGGAGATAAACTAAGATCCAAAGCAAGACTTGCTAAAGTTCGTAAGCTAGGTTCGGGACAAGAAATCCAAATTTTGGGAGAGATCTCAAAAGAAGGAAAGAAGATCTGTTCTTTCCAAACTGGATTTTTGATCAGAGATGTTTATTCCAAATTCGAAGAATTCGATTCTTTACCTTTCGAAAAAAGTATTCTGATCAGATCGGAAGCGGAATCTAATCTTCTGAATTCTATCCCTTGGATTTATAAAAATGAAGATAAAGAAACAAACCATATTGGATCTAAATTAAAATTTACTTCAAAAAATCGTCTTGTTCTGTCTCTGGGCTCAAATCAGGAACTTCATACAATCGAAGGTAAGATTGCAAAAGTTTCAGGCTCTCATTCGGAAGAATGGGGAAAATTTAAATTAGAAGAAAAAGTCATCGTTGGAATTCCAACATCTTTTGATCGATTCTTTTCTAATCTAACGGAAGCAGATTCGGAAATTCCACTTTCAAAATCTTATAAAGTTATATCGGAAACTTTTTATGCACCTTCCGACATGGGCGAATATTCTGCTGCATCCGGAGATACGAATCCGATCCATACGGATATTGATTTTGCAAAATATGCAGGTTGGAAAGATAGAATTGTTCATGGGTTATGGACTTCTTCTAGAGTAATTAAACAAATCGTAATGGACGTATGCCAAGGGGATCCGTCCAGATTATCTTCTTTTGAGGAAACTTTCGAAGCTCCTGTATATTTAGGCGAAGAGTTACTTTTAGAAGCAATTCATGTTTCTCAAAAGAAAGGATCGCAAGTTCTCTCGGTTAGCTTGGAGAATCGAAATGGAGAAAGGAAATTAAGCGCTAAAGTAATCGTTTCCGCTAAAAAAACAGGATACGTGTTTACAGGCCAAGGTTCCCAATCCCAAGGAATGGGAATGAAACTCAGGGATGAGTTTCCGGAAGCCAGAAATGTTTGGCAAAGAGCTGAGAACACTACAAGAGATGAGTTAGGCTTCTCCCTTTTAAAAATTGTACAAGAGAATCCGACCCAATTGAAAGTTGGGAAAAAAGTTTGGAATCATCCTAAAGGTGTTCTTCACCTCACTCAATTTACCCAAGTTGCTTTGGTAACAAAGTCTATGGCAGATTGGGAAATCTTAAAAGAGAGAGGATTTTTAGATCATGAAGCTCCGTTTGCGGGACATTCTCTCGGCGAATTTTCTGCTCTATCTGCCAGAGGATTTTTAGGCTTAGAAAATGTGATCCGCATCGTGTATGGAAGAGGACTTACTATGCAAAGTCTGGTTCCAAGGGACAAAGATGGAAGAAGTCCCTTCGGCATGAGCGTAGTATTAGGAAATCGTCATGTGGGCCTGGACGAAGAAACCATTCTGAAAGTTGTAGCACAGATCAAAGAAGAAACCGGTCTTCCTTTAGAAGTGGTTAACCTAAACATCCGAGATAAACAATATTCTGTGACGGGAGATCTTAAGGCTCTCACTGAAATGGAGAATCGTTTTAAAGAAATCGTAAGAGGCAAAAAGACCACAATCCGTTTGGAAGGAATAGATGTACCTTTCCATTCCAGAGTTTTGGTAAACGGAGTTGCAGAGTTCAGAAAAACTTTGGAAGCGAATGTTCCGCAGATATCCGGTTTCGAAGAATTAGATGGAAAATATATACCGAATCTGGTAGCAAAACCGTTCTCCATTAATAAGGAATTTATAAAATACGTTTGGGAGGTTTCAGGAAGCCCGATCTTGGAAAAGATCCTAAAAGAAGAACAAAAACTTTCTAATAAAGAACTCAGAAGAATTCTGTTAATCGAGCTGCTTGCTTACCAATTCGCAATGCCTGTACAATGGATCAAGACCCAGGATCAATTCTTCCAAGATCTGAAAGTTCGAAGATTGATCGACCTTGGTGCCAGAGGGGATCTTGCAGGAATGGCAAGGCAAACTCTAAGAGAAGTTTCGGATCCTTCTTCATTTGAAATTCTACATATAGAAGAAAATCGTAATATTGTCTTCTCGGAATTAGAAGATTGTGAAACTGCCGAGTTTTCAAAACTTAGGGAAATTCCGGAACCGATTGCGGCAGAAGCCCCAGTTGCAAAATCGGATATCAAAACCGCACCCGCGCAAATCCAAGAAACCGTTCAAGAATCACAACAATTCGGCGGAGAAGAGGCATCTGTAAATCTTAGTAAGAAGGATGCATTATTCGTATTACTTTCTTTGAAAGCGGGAATTCGACCTGAAGAGATTTCGGAAGATGAAAATATAGATATTCTATTTGGAGGAAATTCTTCTAAAAGAAACCAGGTGATGGCAGACCTGGGAGCAGAATTCAAAACCACAAGTTTGGATGGAGCTCATGAAAAATCCTTAAAGGATTTGATAAAATCTTTAGAAGAACAATCTGCATACACACAACCTGGGCCTTATTTAAGAACTTCTTTTGAAGAAACTTTGAAGAAATTTTTCCCGCCTGATTTTGGTAGAACGGAAGTTTTTAAATATTTAAAAGAAGAAAGAGGATTAAGTGCTTCCGGAGTTTTCGCAATCAGCATCTTCCTTCCTTTATATGTTAGAGAAGGAGATTCTTTACGAAAAGGAGCTTTGAGTTCCATCGCGTTAAATTCTCGGATCGGAAATTCTAAAGACGCTTCTAAATGGTTGGATAAAGCAGTAGATCTATTTGCTCAATCCAAAGGAATACGGATCGGAAAACTTTCCGCAAACAATTCCGGATCAGCAACTGGCGCGAAAGTGGATGCTGCCGCTTTGGAAGAATTAGAAAGAAAATATTTCGGAGCAGAAGGAATTTTCGGAAAGGCAATTAAGAATTTCCAATCCAGACTGCTAGGCGAAGATCCATTTGCAGAATTTCTAATAAAAGACTTGAATGTTCTTCAAGAAGCAAGGCAAAAAATCCAGGCAGAATCCGCTCCTTCTTCTTTATTTGAAGAAAAGAAGATAGTTCGTTTTTCCAACTCGGAACAATGGGCAAAGAAAAAACTGCTACAAAACCTCACAAATATCAGAGCCGGAGCCTCAGACGTTTTCAGTTTAGAAGAAGAAAAGTATTTCGCGAATCATGCGAGTCCTCTGTTATCTCAGGTCTTAAAATATTGGGACCAAATTCTGCAGAACGATCAGACTCATTTCCCGGAAGAAAAGAAAAACATAGAATCTAAAAGTGAATATTTAAGATCAATTTCTTCGAAGTGGGATCAAAATAGAAATCCGATCTTCCAAGCAGAAAACTCTGTATTACGTCCTAAATTAGATATCTCCGAAGAAGGTAATCTAAACTTTAAAGAAGTCGAATATTCTACTAAATTAAAGGAATTCTTCCAAGGTAAAATATCGATCGGAACAAGTAAGGACCAAGGAGGAGGCTGGACGGAAAATCAAAAAGAGACGGAAGCTATTTTAAACTCAATTACAAGTTCTTCCAAGGAAGGAATTTCTTTTGCAGGCTTGAAAGTTTTAGTAACAGGCGGAGGTCCAAACTCGATCGCATTAGAGACAGTGTTTGTTCTACTTGCAGGTGGAGCAGATATTATTCTAACAACCACTTCCTATTCATCCGAAAAAGTTAAGTTTTATAAGAAAATATTCCAAAAGTACGGAGCAAAAGGTTCCTCACTTTCCTTAGTTCCGTTCTCCCAAGGATCTTTCGAGGACATACGCCTATTATCAGAATGGTTGGTTCAAAAAGATTGGGAACCGGATGTTTTGATTCCCTTCGGCGCAGTCGGAGAAGAGAATACCGGATCACAATTAGATGATTCTTCTTTAACATCTTTGAGAGTCATGTTGCTTGGTGTTGAAAAACTGATAGGTACTCTGGGAAGAATGAAAAACACACCTACGGAAACTTCTCCGCTTCATGTGATCTTACCTCTTTCGCCGAATCATGGTATCTTTGGAAGAGATGGAATGTATGCCGAAACTAAATTAGGTCTCGAGACCTTGTTCCGCAAAAAATTCTCGGAAGAAGATGATTGGGGAAAACATACAAGGATCCATGGTTGTGTGATCGGCTGGGTTAGAGGAACCGGTCTCATGGAAGCCAATGATCTTGTTGCCCAAGCATTGGAAGAAAAATCAGGAGTTCTCACATTCTCTCGAAGAGAAATGGGACTTCTTTTAGGAAATTTAATCCATACCTGTGCATTCCGTTCTTCCGAACAAATCACTAAGGCAAATTTCACTGGCGGTTTGGATTCTCAAACCGATCTAGGAAAAACTTTAGGGAAGATCCGTTCGGATATTCTTTTAGAGGCAAAAGTCAAAAAGGAAACCTTCACTCTTAAGAGTAAAATTATATTAGAAAAACAGGAAACTATCACAAGGGAATACTTACCTAAGGAAGTGTATAAATATCCTTCTATCCCTTCTCAAACGAAACTGAATGAGATAGGGCATTTAAAAGAATTAGATCTGTCTCAAACTATTTGTGTCGTTGGTTTTGCAGAACTAGGACCGGCAGGTAGCTCCATGACCAGATGGGAATTGGAAAAATCGGAGACACTTTCTTTAGAGGCCGCATTAGAACTCGCATGGATGATGGGTTTTATCAAATATCAGGCTGCGGATAAAGGAAGAAGTTGGACTGATTCCGAAACAGGAGAAGCAGTCGCGGAATGGGAAATAAAATCCAAATACGAAGAAAAGATCTTAGCTCATACTGGAATCCGGATCATAGACAAAGAGTCGGTAGGATTCGATCCATCCGCGTTATTCTCCTTTGTTGATGTGGTATTGGAAGAGGACTTCTTCATTCCGGTTTCTAACTCAAAAGAAGCGGAAGAATTCAAGAAGGCAGAGCCGGAAGCCACGGAAATTTATCATGATTCCGAAAAAGACAAATGGTTCGTGAGAAGAAAAAAAGGAAGTACGATCAAAGCCAGAAAAGCTTCCGACTTCAATAGAAAAGTTGCAGGACAGATACCTAAAGGTTGGGATCCGGCAAAATACGGATTAACAAAAGATCTAACCGCTCAAGTAGATCCGATCACGGTCTATAATCTATACTGCACATGCGAAGCATTCTTACGTTCCGGAATGGAGCCAATGGAATTGTATAGGTTTTTACATCCTGGATTAGTAGGTTCCACAGTCGGTTCAGGTATGGGAGGAATGGGCAAACTTAAAAGAATGTTCCATGACTTCTTACTCGGAAAAGAAAGACAGCATGACGCGTTACAAGAATCTTTAATCAACGTTACTACAGCATGGGCACTCACCTCTTATGTAGGAGGTTACGGTCCTGTCCAAACTCCTGTAGCCGCTTGTGCCACTGCGGGAATTTCTTTGGAGATGGCAGCGAGTTTGATCAAAGAAGGTAAAGCAGGCTTTATGTTAGCCGGTGCCTTCGATGATTTTGCAATGGAAAGTTTGGTCGGATTCGGAGACATGCAAGCGACTGCAAGCAGCGTGGAAATGTTGGAACAAGGAATCGATCCTAAAGGAATGTGCCGCCCGAATGATATCCGAAGAGGAGGATTCGTAGAAGCACAAGGAGGAGGAGTCGTTCTACTTGCAAGAGCAGACTTGGCTCTCGAAGCTGGACTGCCTGTTTACGGAATTTTAGCTTATGCAGGTTCTAAAACGGATGGTATCCAAGCTTCTATTCCTGCACCTGGACTCGGACTTTTATCTTTAGGAGCCGAATCTGAAAAAGAAAAATCTCCGTTGAGAAATGCGTTATCCGCTTTCGGACTCACAGCGGATGATATAGGTGTCGCCTACAAACACGATACTTCTACAAAAGCAAATGATAAGAATGAAAACAAACTTTTGTATAATTTATTATCAAAGCTTGGGAGAACTCCAGGAAACCTACTACCTGTAGTTTCTCAAAAATCACTTACCGGGCATTCCAAAGGTGGAGCTGCAGCATGGCAAACCATTGGGATATTACAAACTTTGGAAGAAGGTATCGTAACCGGGAACCGGAACCTTGAAGAAGTAGATCCGGACATGAATGATTATGAGTTCATCACATTTACGGACGAAAGTATTCCATTCGGTAAACATAATATTAAGGCAGGAATGTTAACCACCTTAGGTTTCGGACATGTGGGAGCGCTTTGTCTTTTTGTTCATTCCGATTACTTCTTAGCGGCTCTAACTCAAGAACAAAGAGAAACTTATCTCAAGCTGAGAAAAAAAAGGGAGATCAGAAATCGGAATAGATACCATGAGATCAGAATGGGTATAGGAAAACCTTTATACGAAAGGCATACTAAGTCCTATTTCCAGGAAGAAGAAATCGGTATTCTACTCAACGCAAACTACAGATCCAAACAGGAAGAAAAATGATGAAATTAGAATCACAACCTCTTCCTAGTTTTGAATCCGTTGCCAACCCTTACGCTTCCGTAGGAGTGGATCTTACTTATATTCCTGAGTTCAAGGAAAGTTTGCAGGATAAGGCTACCTTCTTCTTTAAGATTACTTTTACGGATTGGGAAAGGAAGAAGGGACAGACAAAACCTGAAAATCAAAGAGCAAGTTTTTTTGCGGGAAGATACGCAGCGAAAGAAGCTCTCATTAAGGCATTGGATGGATATCGTTTATTCCAAAAACCGGATCTAAACGTTAACTATTCGGAAATAGAAATACGTAATGACGATTATGGCCGTCCCTATTTTCGTTTTTACGGAAATTTTGAAACTTATCTGAACAACTTAAAACCGAATTCAATTCGGTTGAGCATCAGTCATACGGGGGATTATGCATTTTCCGAAGTCCTCCTGATATTTTAGGAGAAAGCGAATGATACCTACAAGAAAACCAGAGCCAGATTCATTTACTCAAGGAATATTAAGTATTCCTGAAATAGATTCAGTTATAAGAGAATTAAAAATCCTAAATCCAGGACGTTCCGAAAAAAAGGAAATTCTACCGGAAAGAAAAGGAGTCCTAAAAAAGATACTGATCGCAAACAGGGGAGAGATTGCCAAAAGATTCTTTTTAGCGTTAAGAGAAGAAGGGATTCGTTCCGTTGCAGTAGTAACAGATCCGGACAGAGAACAATCTTGGTACGAATCCGCTGATGAGATCTTATACATTGGAAGTTCTGACAAATACACGAATTCACAGACAATCATAGCCGCTGCTCTACTTTCCGACGCAAATGCAGTTTATCCAGGATATGGATTTTTGTCCGAGGATTTCAAATTTGTAGAGTCTCTAGAAGAAGCGTCGCTTATATATAAAAAAAATATAATATTTATGGGGCCCAAAGCCTCCGTAATGAGGAAAGTGGGAAATAAACTGGATGCCAGAAAATTAGCATTAGAGAATGGTATCCCACTTTTATTAGGAAGTGGACCGATCACAGGCGGAGAAGAGATTGCAATCCAAGAAGCGGAAAGGATCGGCTATCCGATCATGATCAAGTTAGATAGTGGCGGTGGCGGAAAGGGAATGGTCATCGTTCGAAATTCTAAAGAATTACTTCCCGCAATAGAAAGTGCAGTTCGGATCGGTCTCCAATCTTACGGGAATGGGACCTTCTTCTTTGAAAAATATGTGGAGAGACCTGCTCACTTCGAAGTACAAATTTTCAACTCCACTGCGGTCGGTATCCGCAAATGTGCAGTACAAAGAAGAAACCAAAAGGTCGTGGAAGAAAGTGGAGAAACTTTTTTAGACGATAGGACCTTATTACAATTATTATCATCTGCAGAAAAGATCGCACATATCTCAGGTTACTCGGAAGGATGCGCTGCCGGAACTGTGGAATTCCTACTAGATTGTGAAACGGGCAATTTCGGATTTTTAGAAATGAATACCAGATTACAGGTAGAATATCCCGTAACGGATCAATCCCTCGGGATCGATCTAGCTAAATGGCAAATTTTATTCTTCGATGGAAGAGAACAAGAGATACCTTACGACTCGGTGATCAAAAGAAGATTCTCTGACAGAAATCATTCCATCCAATGTAGGATCTATGCAGAAGATCCATTTCAAAACTACTCACCTTCTCCGGGAAAAATAAAAGACCTGGAACTTCCGACTTTCAACGGAGTACGTTGCGATTTCGGCTTCAGAAAAGGTGATAGAGTTTTAGGTGATTATGATCCGATGATCGGAAAATTGATCACTACAGGAACCACAAGAGAAGAAGCTCTACTCAGAATGGAAAGAGCACTTTCCGATCTATACATCCGCGGTATCACCACAAATATTGAACAGTTAATAAAACTTATAAGACATGATCTTTTTCGCTCAGGAGAATATGATAATTTAATTTTATCTAATAATGAAGAGCTTACAAAAGTGGAGAAGGAGTCGGAAGAAGAAGGTGCAATTATCTGTTCTCTCACCGAATCCGTTTTTATAACGGAAAACGATCTGAAAAGATCTTTTAGAGATAGGGACCTTCCCAAATTACTTCATTCACAAGAATCCGAATATTCTCTTTATGAATTCGAATTAAAATCGGAATTGAAAACTTATAAAACACGTTTATTCCGAACTTCTATTTCTAGTTATAGAATTTTACTGAATGGAAAAGATTTCGGAATAATCGGAGTTTCCGCTCGAGGAGAATTAGGAGAAGAATTTTTAGTAGAATTCGCAGGGAGAACAATTCCTGTCCGAGTAGATCGAAGGCCTTCTTTTCACTTAGTAAGATTTCCGGATAAACAAGGAAAACTCAGATACCTAAGATTTTCTATTCTATCCAAAGACAAAAAGAGCAACATATCCAGCGAAGGAATATTACGTTCTCCTTTCCAAGGAACATTCGTAAAGATCTGCAATAATCCTCAAACGAATGAAGTATGGAAAGAAGGGGAAATCATCCAAGAAGGAGATCCTATCTTAGTCATTTCCGCAATGAAAATGGAAACCGTACTTATCGCACCTGCAAGCGGAAAACTGGGCTATCTATTAGAACATGGGGATAGAAACAAATTAGTCAGAGGAATGACTGCCTCCGGAATGGTTTTGGGAAAAGGATTAAGCGAAGGAGAAATTCTAGCAAAAATAGAAACGGAGCAGAAGTCCGAAACCAAAAAAGAATTAGAAAATCATAATACTTCCAAAGGATCCATCTGGGAGATCTGGCCTTCTATCGAGACGGATACGGAATTAAAACTTCCACTTGTCCAAAAAACTTCAAGCTCCGACCTAAGAACCTTATTGAAGTCCTGGATATTAGGAACCTTTAGGGAACAAGACGCGATAGAAAAGATAGATTCTATACTTTCTAATTTCGAATTTTCTAAACTTTCGGATTCCGAAAATCGTCTTTGGGGAAACTTCTATATAGAACTTTTGAAATTCCATGTATTAGTACGAAGAATATTCTCTTCCGATCCTGGGACTAAGTTTTCTCATTATGGAGAGATACAAAGAGCACTTTCCGAATGGGATACGGAAGGATATAATCCGCCTAAAACCACTAAAAAACTTTTATCTAATGCATTTCATTATTATGGAATAAAACCCTGGAGCCCTCTCCGCAGGACCAAATCCCAAAAAGATGCATTTATATTTTTAGTAAAAGCTTATGCGAATCTAAGAGAAGGGAAAGAGCTTATAGCAAAACTTCTGGAAAAACTTTCCATATATGCTCCGCCTACTCCTTCCATAGATCTTGCTTTGAACGGTATTTTGTATTTAGAAGAAAGAGAGAAGGAAAGTTCACTCGAAAAAACAGTCAGAAGAATATTAAACTCCAGAGGAAATCGCCCACAAAAATTCAAAGGGGGAGACGCGACCATCTCCAGAAAACATGTATTCGACTATATGCGCTTTCTAAAATCTCCTTGGTCCTCCGTTTCCGAAGATAGATCCGAAATTTTAGAGGAAAAATTCAAAAAATCTTTTTCTGAAAATTTACCATTGATCCCCGAAAACTTCGATGAATCCCTCACTTCCCAAATCCGAAAAAAATTGGAATATTGGCAAACCCAAGGAAGTATCAAGAGACTATTCTCTCCCAGTTCGGGACATTTCCTGTATTTTCTGGAGACTGAAAAAGAAAAACAATACATACTCTTCTCCACCTTAAGTGCAAAACCGGAAAAACAAACTTCAAGATTCGATTTGGAAACTACCGCAAAAGTAGGAGCATGTATCTTACAAGGTGCTCAAATATTCAAAAAACTAGATATTTTCAGATTAGAAGTACTTGTTTCCGGATTCAAAGTAAAATTCGATCCGGGCTCCAATGAGGAAGAAGTATTCAATTATAATAATATAATGGAATCGGCAGGATCCGTTCTTCGATTCTTTTTACATGGATTGTACAGCCAGTTCACAATGGACTTTCTCCCGGAAAATACCGAAAAGACAGTCACACTTTCCTTCTTCTTTAAAGATGGAAAACTTAGAATGGATATTGCCCACCCTAATGATCCAAGATTTCCTTACTGCATAGGAACGGATCCAAAAGACCTATCCGTTTTTCAAAAAGGAAAATGGCCTTTGGAATGTTGGATCTCCGAAGTATTTGATACAGAGTCTGCAAAAGAGATCACAATACCCGGAACGGATGGACTTCTCAGAAAAAATCCTAAAACAGGCAAAGAAGAGATCTATATCCCGGGAGCAAAAATATTCGAAGGAAAGGTAGGCGGAAAACCTGCTTTATGCTTTTTTAAAGATTCTAGAGTAGCGGGCGGAGCTACCGGAGATTTAGAAGGAAGAAAATATATAGCTGCCGCGTACTATGCGTATCGAAAGGATCTTCCTCTATATATTTGGAACGATGGAGCGGGAGCTAATATAAAAGAAGGAATGGTTTCTTTAAACAGAGCTGCGGAAGGTTTCTTCATGAATTCACTTTTAGGCGCAAACTTGAAAGCCTCCGAATTCAGAGCCGCAATTGAATCACATTCGGATCCAATCTTAAAAGAAGTATGTTCTGAAACCGAAAAAAAATATGGATCAGAATTCAGAAAATATAACTCGGAAGACAGACCTAGTCTTTGTTTTACGGTCGCAGTCGGGACAGGCTCTTCTACTGGGTTAGATGTTTACGGATCTTCTCAAGCATCTTTGCAAGTTCTTTTAAATGAAGACGAGTCTTATCGAGTTCTAACCGGATCTTCCGTGATAGAATCAGTAACCGGCGAAAAGTTTACCAATTATGAGATCGGCGGTGCTAAAATTATGGGCCAGGCCACAGGCACAGTCGATTTTGTTGCCAATGATAAAATCCAGCTCATTTGGATAATCAGAAGAATACAGGATTCTTTGTTGGGATGTAATCCTCTTCAAAAAGAAAAAAGCCAAAGTGTTATATCAGAAAATTGGAATGTTTTAGATGAAAACGAACTCATTCATCATTCTGAAAGCGGATTTTTCTTACCGATCAAAGAAAACTATTCAGGTTCGGGATCTTTAGTTTCAGGATTCATTCGATTGGGTCAAACTTCTGTACTTTCTATGGGACCGAGAACAAATGATGGATTTCATTCTCTTCCATGTATTATCAAAGCAAAAGAATCCGTTCGGATTGCGGAGAAAACGGGCGCAAGTTTACTTTTAGTCTATGGAAGCAAATGGTTCAGAAGTTCTCATTTGGATGATTATGATTCCTTAAGGCCGAGAAGAGATTTCCAAAAATCATTACAAAACTTTAAAGGAGCCTGCTTACATTTTGTTAAAAATCCGGAAGGACTTAGAGTTTCAGAACTAACCTCTAGTGCGGACGTATGGCTTCTTTTAGAACCGAATGAAAAAAGTAAGGCTTCCGTCCATAAAGAATTCTCCAATAAAAAAAGATGGGCGACATTTACTTCTAAAAATGAATCGGAAGCTTACGAGATCATTAAAAAATTCTTCCATTTATTAAATCATAGGGAAATTGAAAATTCTACAGTGAGTAAAACTGAGATCAAACTTCCGAAAGAAATCACTGTTTCCTACGATATGAAGGAAGAGATTGTTCAGAAAATTTTAGATGAGAATACTTTCTTAGAATTCGGAGAATGGGACCCAGGCTCCAGCTTGATCACAGGACTTGGAAGGATACAGGGAAGAACAGTCGCGATCATTGCAGACCAACCGAAAGGAGGAGGTTCCCCCGACGCACCGGGCACAGAAAAATTCAGGGTATTCACCGAGTTTGCAAACAAACACTCAATTCCTTTATTAATGATTTCTGATGCTCCAGGTTTTGTTCCAGGCACCAAACAAGAAAGAGCAAGGATACAACAGATCGGTGGAGAATCTTTGGATGTAAATGTTCTCTCTGAGATTCCCGTAGTTTCTATCGTATTAAGACAAAATTACGGCGGAAGACAGATACATGCATTCAGCGGATTTTTAAGACCGGGAATCGCGTATTATTCCTTAGCAGAAGCAACTCTTGCGGTAATGGGAGGAAATTCCGCGTTCGATCTTTTCCAAGGAGCAAAAGTTTCCAATCTCAGAAAAGAAGGGAATATTCAAGAAATTGAATCTATCCAAAAGGAATTTTTCGAATCATTCACTAAAAAGTCGAGAGCGGATTTTGATGCAAAAAATACCGGAGTTTTGGATGGAACCTTCGGATCTGTTTCCGACTTAAGGGAAGTTCTAAAAACAGGGTTAGAAGAAGCGGATCTCAAACTTTCCCATTGGAGAAAAAATAAAAACAAATACTCCGAAGGTGAAGTATATCTCTGCCCTAAAAACTCGGAAGAAGATTGGAAGGATCTAATCTTACCTTAGTCTGAAAACTCCGTTTGTAGGAACTCCTACAAACGGATTCGATTGAAAACTTAGAAAATCACTCCAAAACGAAACGTACGAAAATTTTTATCTCTTCCGGATCGCAATCATAGCGATATCATCGGAAAGATTAGAAAACCCTGTTGCACTTAGATCTTGCTGAGTATGGGCTTCCACATCCGTAACGATTGTCTTGATCAATTCTTCCGGACGTTTTTCTCCATTTGCATGCAAAAGTTTTGCAAGCCTTTCCCTAGTATACATTTCCGAGTTAGGACTTCTTGCTTCGTCCAAACCATCCGTATATTCGAAGAAAATATCTCCTGAATCCAAGGTTAATACCCTTCTTTCTATCGTAGTTTCAAAGAAAGAATTTTCATCCATACCGATAGGTAAACCTCCGGCAGGAAGTTCTTTTATCTTTCCATCGGAAGCATCGTAGAATAAAGGTTTAACATGACCCGCGGAAATATATTCCAATCTGGAAGTATTCGAGTCGAAGATCGCCAAGAAGAATGTGATAAAAATATGATCCGGAGTATCCTCATACTGATAAGCATTCGCCTCGAGTAAGATCTTTTTCAGATCTCTTTCTCCTTTTCTAAGAATTGCTTGGATCTGAGCCCTAAAAAGTGCCATCACAATCGCAGGACCCACACCGTGATTGGAAACATCACCGATACAGATCGCGATCTTTCCTCCTCCCAATTCAATAAAATCGTAATAGTCCCCGCCTACTCCGGTCATCGCCTTATAAAATGCGCCGAACTCAACGTAATCATTTAAACTAGAAGGAAGTTTTTCCGGAAGAAGACGTTTCTGGATCTCTTCCGCTGCCAGAAGTTCTCCTTTCATTTCTTCTCTTTCTTTTAATCCGTGAACCATATCGTTTAAAGATTCACTTAAGATACCTATCTCGTCATAACCTGCAGGAGGGAATTCCACATTCAGATTACCTTCCCCAATCGTTTCGGCATTTTTACTGATAACTCTGATCCTGCGAACTACAAACCAAGCCAGACCATAAGCTAAAAGAATTGCGATTGTTCCTATGATACCAGTATACCGGATCATCTCCTCTCGGTTCGACTTCATTTGGCGGACGCCTTCAGTCCTATCTATTAGAATAATATTATACCCTAATAAGTCTTTGCGAAGAAGGTCATAAACCAATCCCTTCCCCTCTTCTTCCCCGGAGGCTACAAGAGGAGTAGAATCCAAGGCCCACATTACTTCTTCCGCCTCACTTCTGCTTCGGACCAGAATTCCCGAGTCCCAAGCGATTCCCCTCGGAGTTTTAGGAAGTTCCGTTTCAGAATTTCCGGAAAGTATCCATTCCCTCAAAAGTCTCCACTTGATCCGAACCGACTTTCTTTCATTTTCATCCTTATAATATCTTCTGATACCTGCAGGGCCGGTTTTGAAAGGAATAAAAGTAAAATCTTCGAGCGCGGCTTCTCTCAAGCCGAAAAATGCATCCTCTGCTTTATGCTCGTAGGAATTCCCCCAGTCGCCTTTAGTAGATTCCAAACGAATTAAAGAATCCTTATATTCCTCTTCCTGAGATTCCAAAACCCGGATCTTCTCTTGGATCTCTTCCGGAGAAGTTTTATTCTCTCCTTCTTTAGGAGGGAATTTTAGCATCTTCTCCCATTCCAAAATTTCTTTGGATATACTTGCGATCTTATCCTTTAAAGATTTATGATCATCATTCCATTTTTTCTCGTTCTTCTCAAATGCCGACTGATAAGGCTGAAGTTGCTCTAACTTAGTGTCTCTTTTTTTGAGCATCTGCCTATAAGCAAGAGCCAGATTTTTAAATTCCTTATCGGAAGAAGGTTTGGCCTTTCCGTCCTTACGGAGTTCCGACATTCTGGTTTTCAATCTTTGGGAGATTTCCGCAATCTCCGCGGAAATTTTTCGATCTTCTTCCAAATACTTTGCCCAATCTTTGGGATTCTCCACAATCTCTTCTGCCATAGATCTGGATCTTTCCGCGGTGCTTGGATTTCTAAAAACGGGACGATAAACTACTTCGTATTGCCTTCCGCCTACTTCGTAACTTTCGGGTTCAGATTTGTTTTGGATAACTTCCAAAACATCCGTATCTCCAAAAAGACTTTTACGACTTTCCGTAAAATCGGCTTGGGAGAGTAATTTTTTTCCCGTCTCCGAACTTTGGGAAAAAAGTAAACCCGTATCTAAGGTCTCTTTCCCGGCACTATCATATGCTAAAATTCTAATTTTATCCGGAAGAAGTCCCAAAGAGGAAATTCGGTCCTTAAAAGATCCTCTGAAAAAATTCTGGAGAGCCTTTGTTAATGCAGTTTCCCCTGATGCGGCCTTTTTCTCTCCGTCTGGGATCGCTTTTTCTGCAGCCTTTCGTTCCTTCTCCAATTTGTCCTTATCAGCCAGATAAGTTTTTTTCTTCTTTGGATCCAGATCTGCCTTAGCTAACTCCGTATCTAAAAATTTAACTTCTTCCGTAATTTCTTCTATTCTAGTCTTAGAGGTTTCCGCGCTGATACGAGCAAGCGCCGTTTTTTCCGCTATAGCTCTGATCTTTTCGTAAACCGGGCCGTCGATCGGAGCTCCATTCTCTTTTCTTAATTCGTTACGCACCTTAGATTCGAATTCTTGGATCTCTTTTTCGGAAAGATATCTTGTAAAATAAGTATCTACAGATTTATAAACATTTCCTCTTTTAACGTTCAGACCGATGGATTGACCGAATGCTTTTAATGCTCCGAAAAGCCCGCCTTCTTTCTGGACAACTGTCCTTTTGAACTTACTGAGCTGCTTTTTTTTCTCTTTTACCCTAACCTTGAATTCCTCGATTAAGATCATACTTCTACTCAGGTTTTCAAGATCCAAAACGACCGAGTTCACGTATTCCAATGGAGCCTTTAATTCGGACTCAAGCTTCTCTTCTAATGCCTTTGTCTGCTGGGAATAATGGATTATAGAAGTAAAACCTAATATGGAGATGACCAATGCGGCCGTGAAAAAAGAAAGTTTTGCCCGAATACCGGGAAGAACCGCTCTTAGGAATTTGTTTTTAATCATCTTATTATCTCGTATGGATCAGAGTAAGTTTATTACGCGGGGGATTTTTGAGACGTTGGTAACGTACGACCATTATTTTTTTAATGGAACGTAATCCGAAACCTCCATCTGCACCGCTTTCATATAATTCCTTCCAAGTTTCGCTTTTTTCTTTGGTGGGATCGAAAGGAACACCTTGGTCCAGAATGGAGAACTTCCAGCTTCCTTTATTCTTTTTCATTCTTAACTCGATTTTAGAAGAGTCAGGCTCCGTAAATCCATGTTCTATTACGTTAGTCATAGCTTCATCTAGGCAGAATACGATCCTGCCCTTGACTATATCCGAACAGTCTGTCCCCAAAAATTCGCGGACCTCTCCACGAATTTTGGAAAGTTCGTCTAGATCGACGGAGTAATATAGGATTTTTTCCGGAGAGAAATCCATGTAAGGATTTAAACTCCGCCTAACGCGTCATTTAAAGAGGGAAATACTCTCACCTTTTTGGTGAAATACATCAGTTCCATCGTATCCTTTACTTCTTTTTTGAGACTGCAAAAAACGATCTCTCCGGATTTTTCTTTCAAGAATTTTTGGATGGAGTTTAGAACACCAATCCCTGCAGATGCGATGTAAGTAAGAGCCGAACAATCGCAGATGATCGTTTTGATCCCGTTCCCTACCGCTGCTTCCAATTTAATTTTCAGATCCGGAGCAGTTTTAGCATCGATTTCTCCTGCGACTGTGAGGATCAATTTGCTTCCGTCCACTTTTTCGTTAAATGTGAGGTTCGCCATTTATACACCCTTCCTTAATTCTTTCATTAAATCCTTCGCTTGGATGATTCCGTATAATTTTCTTTCTAAGGAGTCTATTTCATAATAATACTTCGTATTCGGATCTCCTTCGAAAATATGAGCATATTTCCGAATACCTTGGATCGCCTTCTTAGCATTCCCTTCCAATATACCTTTTGTTATGGAGAAGTAAAGTTCGATCGCAAGAGAATCTCTTAAAGTTTCCTTAAAACCTACTTCACGTTTCCCTAATGCGTCCAGAAGATTTTCCACTTCTTGTTCACTATAAGTTTCCGAATCACTGTAGTTAATTATATATCTGGAAAGTAGTTTTTTGCAACGAACCAGATTATTCACCTTTGCCGCAGATAGTATTTGCTGGTACAAAGTATGAACTTCCGTATCTAAATATACCTTCTGCCTGGTCCCATCCAGTTTTACAGGTTCAAAAGCGGATTTTAATTCTTCTTTAGAAAAGTTTTTAATGGAATCCTCGAAAAGTTTTTCGTTATTACTACTTGTTACTTTTTCGAACTCTTTTAAAGGTTTTTCTAATACTGCTACAAATTCCAAAGCTTCCGGAGAAGAAGCTATACTCCCCGATTCCTGGATCTTTTCCAAAAAGAAAATACAAGAATCACCCAAAGCGGAAAGACTTTCTATAATTGCCTGATTGATCAAACGTTTGCATTGGTGAGGGAGTGTATGTAGATAAGAAGGATTATTAGAATCCTCTTGGATCTTATCTATCATCTTGCTTGCAGCAAGTGCAGAATGTGATTTTTCCTTTTCCCAACCCGCATAGATAAACGGATCGTATAGATATTTTTTAAAATTCTTTTTGCCGGACATGGCAAGAAGTCGGATGATTTTTACGAGTTCCTGTGCGAGATCCGAAGGGATCGATGTTCTTTTTTCGGCCATATTCCCAGGTCAGAATCATTTTATAAGCTCTTAAAAAAGCATAGCAAATTCCGAAATTCGAATAGATTCCGGAGATAAAGTAATAGGACATAAGAGCCTGTTCCAGGCTCTTGAAGCCCGAGATCAAATATTCATCGACGACTTAAGTTTTTGAACGGACTATAAAACAGATTTCAGAATTGTAATATTAGATTTTGGGCGACTCCTCGCTTCGCTCGGACCGGGCTCTACGCTACAATCAGCGAAGCACCATAATGGTGCATCGCCGGATTTCCGCTGCGATCCCTGTCGCATCTAAAAAGCGAAATTCACTTTTTCATTTCTTTTCGAATCTTTTCATCCAGTCAAAAAAGTCCGCTTGCCATAAGGCCTGAGCGCCCAATTGGCAATGTTCCGCACCACCGGATGCCCGATCATAAATTACTGAAGTAACACTTTTTGCATTCGTTAATTTACGTTTAAAATCTTCGACTTGTTTAAGCGGGATAAAATGATCCTCGGTCGCCGCAAGGATCAGGACCTCTTGGGTGATCTTTTCTGCAGAGGACTCCAAACTGTAAGTCCGAAACGCTTTCAAGGTCTCAACCGAATTTGCAGTTTTCATGGTCCATCTTCCGTTTTTCACTCCCCAGGAAAAACTAGGAGAAAAGGAAGATTTGATCTTAACGAGAAACTCGATTAGATTATTATAATTCTGCTTTTCCAACCAAAGAATGATCCCAGGAACTGTGCGCTCTGCAACTTCTCCAAAATTGTATAGAACGTCATAGGCTACCACCCCATCAAATCTTTTGTCAAATGCGGCAGCGCGAGGAGCAAGATATCCCCCTAAACTCATTCCAACCAAGATCATTTTAGGATGTTTTGTATGAGAAGTTAAGAAAGTATCTAACACGGCTTTCGTTGGTTTTTCCCATTCAGGAGTAAAACCTAAATTTTGTTTTCTTAAAACGGAACCTTGGCCAGGCCCCTCGTACGTAAGCACACTGAATCCTCTCTCATATGCCGCACGAACAATAACAAAATATAATTCTTCTAAAGTAGAATCAAAACCTCCAACAAAAACGATCAAAGGTTTTTTATCCGCACCTGCAGGTCCTGGATAGTAAATCGCATTTAGTTTGTGTTCACCGTACGGAACTTGGATCTTTTCATATTTTACTCCAAGATTATCCAAACCCTTGTGAAAAACTTTTACGGATTTATCGAAGGCGGACTGTCTTTTTTCATCATCAGGATCTAAAAAGAATTCTGCAGTGCGTAAGTAATTATGAGCCCTCAAATACGCCTGGCCCTTACTTATCGGATCTTGTATCTTATCTGCTCTCTCTAATACCCGATTCCCCGCATTTTCCCAACCGTAAAACCAAGACTGAGGATCTCCTTCCTTGATATTCTTAACTGCCTCCAAAACCTCTCCGGTTTCTGCCCCATCACTCCTAACATCATTTAAGGCTCTTAGGGTTTGAAAATGATATGCTTGGTCATTAAAAAAGCGTCCCTTTTCGATTTTACCGCAATTCCAGACTGAAATTGAAAATATCGCAAAAATCAATAGTGGATAAAATTTACTTATTAAATATCCCATTTGAATTCTCCAAAAACATGAACTTTGTTCATATATAGGACGACTAAAAATAGAATGTAAATTAAAAATTAGAACATTGTTCATATTTTCCAAAGAAAATGGAAAATACGCTTGTTGCCAGACCGATCAACTCGGAGCATTTTAAAAGATGGATCCAAAGAAAAAGATAGTCCGAAATCCAGTGCAAGATCGTTCCATTGCCCGAAAAGAGAACCTTATAGAAGCAGCCTATAAGCTCGTAAAACGTAACGGATACGACGAAACTGGAATACGCGACATAGTGGAAGAAGCAGGAGTTTCTATTGGAACATTCTACTCCTACTATAAGGATAAAAACGATATCGCATTGGAAGTTATCCGAAAATACAGCGAAGAATTTTACGGAAATCTTGCCGCGGAAACCATCAGTTCCCTTCCTGAAAACGCAGATATGCCCAGGATCATTCTGGAAATATTGACCAGAATGCGTAAATCCGCATTAAAAAACAAAAAACTACATAAAGAATTTGCGATACTTTCCCTTGCAGACCAAACACTTTCGATCGCTGTAAAAAAAATAGAAAGAGAAAGAATAGGAACGGAAGTTTTCAAACTGATACAATACTTCGGAAAAAATAGAAAACTAAGATCCGAACCTGCTTCACTTTTAATCGCCCAAAGAGCAATGGACGATATCATAACATACATGGTCCTACAAGGATTCGATATTCCGGATGATAAGATCCTAGAAGAGACTGCAATTATGATCGGAAAATATTTAGAGGTCTCTTAATCGCAAAATTAGATCCGCACTCCGAACTTAAGTCGATTCGATACTGATTTTTATAACGTCCGCCAGGCTTCTAAATTCATCCACAATCTTTAGAATATCGAAATCTCTAGGCATCGCGATCGTAAGTTTGATCTGAGCATTTTTAGTTTGGTAATCCTGCATAAAGGATTCGGAAACCAATCTTAACTTATTTCTTAATAATAATTCTTTAAAGCCTTTTCGATGGAACTTTTTCTGTTTCAGGTCTAAGATCAAAACCTTATATTCATATTTTCCGAAATACCTTTCTTCTACCATATCGAATAAGACTAAAATGATCAGGGTAGCAACAGTAGTTAGGAATCCTGCATAATATAAACCTGCACCTACAAGCAGACCGATTGCAGATACAATCCAGATAGAAGCGGCGGTATTTAATCCTTTAACGGTCAATCCGAACTTCATGATCGCACCTGCGCATAAAAAACCAACTCCGGAAACTACCTGAGCCGCTATCCTGGAAGGATCTCCTCCCACTACGGAATAAAATTCCGGAATAAAAATTGATAATAACATTAAAACTGTAGAAGCAAGGCCTATCAAAATATGGGTCCTGAAACCTGCCCCATGATTTTTGCCTTCTCTATTCCAGCCTACGGCTCCAGCAAAAACAATGATCAATCCCACCCGAATGCTTACCGTGATGGTATCGATCGTCTTAGAATCCAAAATGGTTAGAAATTCCTGCATAATCCAAGGAATGATCTAAGGTTTCAGTCGGTAAACTTCTTTTAAAAAATCTGGATCTCTACTTAACAACGCAGACATACGGATCTTATTCCAATCCAAAGGATTTCCTGTTTTGTCCAAAGCGATCCCGCCTGCTTCTTCTAATGCAAGAACTCCAGCAGCAAAGTCCCAGATCTTAGCTCCACTTAAGTTCATGAATAGATCGGTCTTGCCATCTAATAATTCCAAAAATCCTGCGCCTGTCGCAGCCAGGGCACGAGTCGCCAAAGTTTTTTTACTAACGTTTGCAATCCAACGATAGTCCTCGTCTTGGAAAGTGTTATTGATCTCAAGAGAAAGAACGGAACGATCTAGGCTTCCTTCTTTTTTAAGAAGGATTTTTCTATCATTGATGAAAGTTCCTTCTCCTCTCTGAGATGTGAGATATATATCTAAAGCAGGAAAATAAATACACCCTACTTTGGGAGATCCGTTCTCTATATATGCCAAGATTACGCTGAACTCTTTAATTCCTCTGGAAAACAAGGTGGTCCCGTCCAGCTCATCACACACGATAAAAGTATCGGGCAGAGGTTCATGATTATTCTGCTCTTCCATCACCAAAGGAATCCCAGGAAATTCTTTTTTGAGAATTTCTTCCAGAGCGCGATGGGAATCCAGATCCGCTTGGGTTAAAACCTGCATAGGATCTTTCAGATCGAATGTGGATTCTTTACCGAATAATTTTAAGATCTCTACTCCGGCAGACTTAGATGCAAATTTAAAAATAGAAAGAATTTTAGAAAGATCAGTCATTCGCAAATTGGAAAAGAAATATTATGATTCTATTATACAAATCCGGAAGCCAAGATCCAGATCCCGAATCCATGAGCTATGGTAGAAGATAAAAGCCCCCATTTAGAAGCTAAAAATCCGCAGATTGTACCTTCCCATAAAGTGAATACAAGCAATGGAAGTCCGATAGAAGTTACCGTACTCGCTAAGAATATATGGAAGAATGCAAAACTGATCCCTGAAATAAAAGACGCTCTCACCCAGCCGAATTTTTCTTCCGCAATCCCTCTTATATATCCTCTGAACAAAAATTCTTCATACAAATTTCCCGCCAAGGAAAACCAAAGCATGGGAAGAAGAAGGCCCATATCCACTTCTCCGCCCAGGATCCTGGTGCCAGAAAGGCTCCGATTCAAGATCCAAACCGGTAAGGCGATGGCAACTGCACTCAATAAACCGAATAGAATTCCGAGAACTTGATTTCCTCGAAACCAAAGAACCCATTTTCGGTTCTCTATATCAAATTTCCATAATGTACATACTAATATTAAGGAAGTGGCACCCAAAACAACCAGGACCAAGGAAGAATTGGACAATCTGATCCAAAATCCTCCGTCAGATCCTAAAGACCAAAGTCCTGCTCCTGTCATTGCATCCCTGAATAGAACGAACAAAAGAATATAGATCAGGATTCTAAGTTTAGGTTCCGGCTTGATAGCAAACCAAAATATCCCTGCAAAAATTAATGCAGGTGTGACTCTTAAAAAATAATGAAAAAGTGGATAAAGCTGCGATAGATCCATTGTCTTAACAATAAGACGAAACTTGATTAAGGATTCGGATTTTCGCCCTGAGGATTAGGAGCCGGTTCAGAAGTTTCCATATCATCTAAGATAGAAGGCTTTTTAGGTTTCTTCTTCTTTTCTTTCTCTTCCTTAGGCATGGAAATAGTTCTTATTTGGATATATTTTCCAAACACCCAACCTTGAACGGTTTCAGTAAATGCATCCTTGTATTTGGTGTTCACTAAAACCTTATAATAAAAGTCCTCTATTCTCTGCCCTTCAATCGGAATTATATAAGCTACTGAATGTTTGTTGATTACTTTTCCAACTTCTCCCGCTTCTAAATCGCGGATCTTAGGAGCTCCTACATAAGGCTCTCTTAAGAGAGGAGTGTTATCGGAAACAATGGTCATATATTTTCCGACAGCTTTTAATTTATACAACCTGGCGCTGATCTCGTTTACTATATTTTCGGATTCAGCGTTAGCATTCAAAATTCTTAATAATGCAAAGATCGCGAATGAATTCTTTTGTTCCGTTAAAGTATCCAGGATCTGGTTTCTTAGATTCGTTTTATCTTTGAAAGAATCTTCCAAAATTTTCATGGAGGTCCTGGTCTTATGCCTTCCCAGAGCTTCCACTGCTGCCTTTTGAAATTCTTCGTCTTCCGAATTTAGATAATCAATAAATATGCGAAGATCTTCCGGAACTTGATAATATCCAAGACCCAAAAGAGTTGCCTTTACGATTTCCTTATCATCAGACTTAAGACCCTTTTTTAATAGAACTTCTCTTGCTCCGGGATCTAATGTTTTTCCCATTCCCCGGAAAGAAGCCACTCTGATTTCCCTATCAGAAGACTTAGCACCTATATAAAAATAATCTAATGAACGTCTGGAACCGATATCTGCCAGCCCTTTATATGCCGCCTGACGTACCCATTCTCCGTCACGATCGATCATTTTATGCAAAATATCAACACCAGTCGGGCTCTTCAATCTTCCCAAAGCCAAGGCTGCTGCAGCCCTAACTCTTGGAATTGGATGTGTTAGTCCATATTGTTTTAAGCGAGGGTAATTATATGTAGCTTCCCCTTCAAAAACCTTCAATAATCCGGCTTTTAAAAGATCATTATAACGTTTAGATTCAGGATCCAGGACAGGCTTTTTAGGTTTTTTCTTATCCGTTTCTTGTTCGTCGGAACTAGAAGGATCTTCGGTCTCAGAGGAATTATTCCCTACATCGGAAGTATTGTTAGTATCTTCTGGAGTTTGAGCGAAAATCGGTGAGAACCAGACTCCAAAGGAGGCAATCAGTAATAAGCCAGGAAATAAAAATCTGAAATTCAATAGGGCAAACATTCTTTTAATCGAAAAGCAAGCTTTGGTCCAAGAAACATTTCCCTGTGCCAGCCTCTATTCTTTTTTTCGACCATCCGTTATCGGCCGTTTACCTTTTTTTGGGGTAGAATCCTCGATTGCAAGTAATGTAACCGTAAAAATAATAATTTCTTTCCAGAACAGGATACAGATCTGCCATCTATACCTTTATATCTATAGAATTCGATCTTCTCACGCTTTTTAGGATCGGAACTGCTTGACTCTCTTTTTGGGAAATGGTACCGTCTAATTCTTAGAGAAGAGGCAAATTTATCAGTAAGCTCAGCGGAAACCTTTCCGGACTCAAGTCCAATCAGATCCAAAGACTCAAAAAACTCTCCGAGCGTAGAATTCGGGAAAACGTGATCATCACGCCCGAAGTTTCCAGAACACTCACAGAACTTTCCTTCGAAATCAGCAGACAAATCGGAATACTAATTGATAGGAACGGATACGTAACTCACGTGATCGTGGGATCGGATAGTTCCATCGATATCCCTTGGTTGGATCGTATCAGGACATCCGAAGCAAGGTTGCGAGGTTTAAGACTAGTTCATAGCCATCTCAAAGAAGAAAGTCTAAACCAAGAAGATCTTACAGACTTAGCTTTATTACGTTTAGATTATATAACTGCAGTCACTATGGATGATAAGGGTCTCCCAAGATCTTATTATTCCGCACACGTAAACCCGGAAGACGAAGATGGCGAACCTTGGACAGTTCTTCCTAAAAAAGTCCCGGGACAATTGGAAGAAGGTATACTGGACGATATTCTGGAAATCGAAGGAAGAATGACCAGATATCGCAAAAATCTAAAAGGGGCTCAAAAAGAGAACAGAGCCTTTTTAGTAGGAGTGTATCCGGAGAATAATAGGATACGCCCACCTGCACAATCAATCGATGAATTAAAAGAACTCTGTAGGACCGCTGGAGTTCACGTTGTAGACTCATTCATCCAAAGAAAAAATCGCTTGGATCCTTCTACTGTATTAGGAAAAGGTAAACTAGAAGAGATCGTTCTAAAAGCGATCCAGAAACAGGTAGAACTATTAGTATTCGATTTGGAACTATCTCCTTCTCAGGCAAAAAAGATCTCGGATTATGCAGATCTGAAAGTTTTAGATAGGACCCAATTGATCTTGGATATTTTTGCAAGAAATGCGACAAGTAGAGACGGTAAACTCCAAGTAGAACTTGCCCAATTAAAATATCTGAAAGGTAGACTTTCCGAGTTGGATGATAATATGTCCAGACTCACCGGGGGAATCGGAGGAAGAGGACCTGGAGAAACAAAACTCGAGATCGGAAAACGTAGGGTAGAAGAAAGAATTTCCAGATTAGAACAAGAACTTAAGTCTTTGAAAAAACGAAGAGAGATCGCAAGAAGAAGGCGTAAGAAAAACGAAATCCCTGTCTGCGGTATCGTGGGTTATACAAACGCAGGAAAATCCACCTTACTGAATGCGATGACAAATTCCTCCGTATTATCGGAAGATAAGTTATTCGCAACCTTGGACCCTACATCCAGAAGGATCCGTTTTCCGGAAGAAAGAGAGATCATTGTTTCCGACACTGTGGGGTTCATCCATGATCTTCCCCCCGAACTATCCAACGCATTCAAGGCAACATTGGAAGAATTAGGAGATTCCGATCTTTTAGTACATGTGGTAGATGTTTCCAATCCTGAATTCAGACAACAGATGGAAGCGGTCGAAACTATATTAGAAGATTTAAATCTATCCGATATCCCAAGGATCTTAGTATTCAACAAAGTAGACGGATTGCCCGAAGAAGCACGAAACGAACTTCTAAGAGAGGCCGATCTGGATACGATCTACGTATCAGCTATCCAAGGTTTTGGATTAAATACCTTATTAAATCGAATTGAAGATAGAATTTACTCACAAGCAGAGGCGAAACTCGCTAGTACTAAACTTTGGGAAGAAGATGAAGAATTAGAAGAGGAAACGGAAAAAACCTACGTTTAACGCAGGTTTTGAAGAAGGTAGCTTAAACCAGACCGGCTAATTTTTCTTGGTCCAGAGCCAATCGGATCACAGAATTGATATAAGTTTCCCTATCCGATCTTCCGGTGATATAATCTTGATACACGGATTGCAAGAGCAAATAAAACATATTCTTTCGGCCCCTAAAAGAATGTTCGGACCGACTTACTCTTCTCATAAGCCTTTTTTAAGCCTTAGACTTTTTTCTTGCTCCTAGATCCAAACGGGGAAACTTGAATAAAGTGGCCATTCTTTCCGAAATACAGATCCGAGAACTAAAGAATTCCCTAGAAAATTCCGGTCTCCCCTACCGGGAAAATCAGGATTTGAGCGTTCATTGCTCCTTTAAGATCGGCGGGACTTCTCCTATAATGGTCGAACCTGAAACCCAGGAACAAATCCTAGAAACTCTTTCCGTATTCAAAAAACTGGAACTGCCTTGGAAGATCTTAGGTGGCGGCACAAATATTCTTATCTCAGATCATCCGAATGATTTTGTGATCTTAAAACTTTCCGGAGGATTTAAGGAATACAAGGATATGGGAGAAGGTCTTTTCCAAGTAGGAGCTGCAACTAATACTACACCGATCTTCCGGCAAATCTCTCAGAAAGGATATACAGGCGCAGAGTTTTTAAGCACGATCCCAGGTTGGACAGGCGGAGCAGTCATTCAAAACGCAGGATGTTATGGAGGAGAACTTTTCGATCTTATCCAAGAAGTGGAATTTTTAAGAAACGGAGAAGTTCTCAAAAGAAAACCTTCCGAGATAGAGCACGGATATAGATTTACTGAGTTCTTAAAAAGAAAAGATTCTATTATTCTTTCTATTCTAATCAAATTAAAACCCGGAAACTTAGAAGAGATTGAAACTTCTCTCAAAGAAAAAAGGGACAAACGAAATTCTTCTCAGCCTCAGAACAAAAAAAGTGCAGGTTCCATGTTCAAAAACCCAAAGGTATTCGACGAACAAGGAAAAGAGATCAAAGCTTGGCAATTTATAGATAAGGTAGGCCTAAGAGGTTTACAAATTGGTGGAGCTCAAATCTCTCCGGAACATTGTAATTTTATAGTGAACACCGGAGGGGCAAAAGCCTCCGATGTATATGGACTCGTAAATACTGTCCAAGAAAAAGTGGAAAAAGAAACAGGTGTGATATTACAAAGAGAAGTGGAATACTTCGGTTCCATTCCCTAATTCCAGGAAAACCAAATGCCAGTAGTTCGAGATCCGGAAGATAAAAAAGAAAGAATACTCACCTCTGCCTTAAGGTTATTCACCGAAAAAGGTTTTGAAGGAACCCCTATACCTGACCTAGCAAAGGATGCGGGAATAGGCGCCGGAACCATATACAGATATTACAAAAATAAAGAAGAACTGGTAAACGAACTATATCGTTTCTGGAAAAACAAACTGAGAGAAACTCTCGCGGAAAATTATCCTGAAAAAGCAAAATCAAAGGACTTATTCGTTCATTTGTGGAAAGCGCTCGCAACCTTCTATCACCGTTACCCGGAAGCGTTTGAATTTCTAGAGTTACACTATCATTCTCCGTATCTGGACCAAGCTAGCAAAAAAGCAACCTCCCAAACCATGGAGTTTATTTGCACCTTCTTAGAACAAGCAAAAGCAAAGGGGGATATTCGATCTGACCTTGGTTCTATGGAACTTGTTTCCTTATGTTATGGAAGTTTTGTGGGAATGGTGAAGATGGCCAAAGGTGGCTATATCCAACTTTCTGCCGAAACATTACATGCTTCCGGTTTAACACTTTGGAAAGCATTGGCAAAATAATCGTCCATCTGCTCTGAAATATATTTCCTAAGAGATAAGAATCATTCCAAACTAGATCCTTATCGAAAGCGGAAACAATATTCCAAATTATACATTCTTAAAATCTCAATTTATCATTTCTCAAATAACATCTCTTTCTAATATGCTTATATATTAGATTCTAATGATTTACGGAATCTGAATTCAGATTCCGGTATTGATGGATAACAAGTTCATCCAAATAGGTCTATCGAATTAACTTTGTTTTTACTGATCGAAGTCAAATGTATTAGATAGATTATAAATTATGTTAATTTAGTCTTTCATCCTTGACAATAATGCTCGTTAGTCGAAACTTTCGGCCTTACTTTATAGAAAGAAATTTAAGAAAAATAAAATTTGAAAATGGTTACCCGAATGGAAAATAGTCCCCTGATAGAAACCCTAGATATTTCCACGGATCCAGAGCTCACACCCGATCAGGATCCCATATATGAAACAGAAAAGGAGCCTCCAGAAGAAAAACTAAATAAGAAACAGGATGAATCCAAAGAGAGGATCATTCGCTCTGCTCTGAAGTTATTTGCGGAAAGAGGATTTTTCGAAACAAGAATCCCCGAAATTTCTGCTCATGCAAAAGTTGGAGTCGGTACAATGTATCGTCATTTCCGTAATAAGGATCACTTGTTCAATGAGGCGTTTCGGATCTCCGTTCAAGAATTTTCAGAATTCTTAGATAGATCTATCTCCAAAAACTTATCTCCGAAGGAACAGTTTTTTGATTTTTGGAAAGGGCTCGGATTATTCTCCCAAGGCAAATTCGACCAGTTGATCATGATAGAACGAAATCTATCTTCTTATATACTGGATGAAGAAAGCTCGAAAGATGCGTTAGCCTTAAAGCAAAAAATTTCAGAATATTTTGCTCCTGCTCAGAATGATAAAAATCTAAGACTGCTTTATCCTTCTCTTATTCTGGGTTCTTTTACTGGGATCTTGCGCTATCATCGGATCCACGAAAATAACATAGATCCTTCTCTTTTGGAGCAATCTGCCGAAATGTTATGGGAAGGGTTTTCAAAAGTCAGGCAATCTCCAATAACTAAAAAGAAAGAAAAGCAGATAAAAAAGGTCTGAAATCCGGGATGGGATGAGTTTTTTTTGTCGGAGGTTTATCCCCGATAGGATAAATAAAATAAGTGTTAAAAACTTATTTACCGGGTAGAAATAGAACGAAGGATAAAATCGTCCTTTTATTATTAAATACCCTGTCAAGATAGCAAATATGCGGGCTCGCTTTATAGTCTTTTTAGTCGGATTGGGAATGTTATGCAAACCAATCGAAGTGCATAACCCGGCCATCCCATTTTCGGATGCTTGGTGGGAAACTACCTTTGTACGCTGCATTTTGGGAGAATTAGATGTTTGTCTTCCAGGACCTGCTATTAGCGGAAGCCTTACTGCAAATTTCGTAAGTAATAATTCAGGGGCGATTAACTCTTCCGATCTTACTTGGAGATCGGATACTGACGGATCCTATGATGTCCGGATAAACGCCAATTCTTGTACGAGCGGATCAAGTTTAACTACTGGAACTGCAATTGCAAACTCGGATAATTTAGCCTCGGTCAATGCGAGCCTTCTTCCTTTAGGCGCGAGTTATATTAGGGTATGTGTCACTGATCCTATAGAAAATATAACTGGGTCCGGAATTTTCAGGATCGTTCGGGATGATACTTATCCTACAACAAGTACAACTCCGAATGGGGGAGCTTATAATTCTTCTCAAAACGTTTCTATAATTTGTTCGGACACTGGAGGAGCAGGCTGCGATAAGATTTCTTATGTTACCGACAGTTCTACTCCGGATATTGATGGGACAACTGGCACTATAAATGTAGGAACTCAGTATTCTACTCCTATTAATGTTCCAGCTAATTCCACTACTTCATTTAAGTATGTTGCAAGAGATAAAGCGGGGAATGTGTCCGCAGTTGATAATGCAGATATCACTGTGGATACAGTAAGCCCTACCATTTCTGCTTCGACACCAAGCAATGCCAGCACTGGGATCAATCTTTCGCCTGGATCTTTTGTTTTGAGTTTTGCTGAGCCTATGAACACAGGTCTTACCATGAGCATGACATTAGAGATTTATAATGGAACATCATGGGTAGCAGCTCCTAACACAAATACGTTCTTTGATTGGCAGGACTCTCAAACTCTGGTTATCACAGTTAGCTGGACTTATTTCCCAGCGGATTCTCAAATACGTTGGACCATACCTTCCAGTTCATTAAAGGACGAAGCTGGGAATGCAATTAATCATCAGTCGAGCTTTACTACTACAAGCGGGGCCACTATCTCCGGAGGTCAAACTTATACGGGCCCGACTGCTCACGGAACATATACTTCGGATATTACAACTACGGATAATTCTACTGGTCTAGTTTGGAAAACTTGTTGGGAAGGAAGAACCGGACCTAGCTGCACAGGAACTCAGAATGAGATGACTTGGACAAATGCGTTAGACGGTTGTGCCTATTTGAATACTGTACATGGCCCCGGAATTGGATACGCAGACAGAGAGAATTGGAGGCTGCCTACAGTCCAAGAATTGTCTTCATTAATAGAAGGAAGTAGCGCACCTTATATCAATACTACTGCATTTCCAAATCCTGTTACAAGCGCTACCTGGGCAGCAACTAGAGGAGATACAACTACTCCTTTCGAAAAATATGCCAAAACAGTAGTATTCTTGTATGGAATTGCAAACGAGTTTGATAAAAGCCTAATCTACGCAGTTCACTGCGTAAGTGACTGATCTTACTTAGCTACCAAACTAGGATGATACCCTTCCGGTGTCTCATACCCCATAATATCTAAGATCGTAGCTGCAACATTCGCAAGCCCGGGATTTTGTAGATCTGTTCTTAATTTAATCTTGTTTTCAGGGTCCAAAACGCTGAAAGGAACCGGATTTAAGGTATGAGAAGTTTTAGGAACCGGTTTACCTTCCTTGTCCTTTTCTACATTTCCCTTTTTATCCAATTGATACATCTCATCGGCATTTCCGTGGTCCGCACTCACCAATAGAACTACATTATTTTTTTTGCATGCTTCTGCAAGGCGACCCATACATCCGTCCAAAAACTCCATTGCTTTAACTGTGGCCTGATAATTTCCGGTATGACCCACCATATCTCCGTTCGGAAAATTGATCCGATAGAAGTCGGAATGATTCTCCCCTAAAACTTTTTCAAGTTCCGCAGTGATTGCCTGTGCCTTCATTTCTGGAGTTTGATCGAATGGGATTACGTCGGAAGGAATTTCTTTATATTCCTCACTTTTGGAATCGAATTTGCCTGAACGATTTCCATTCCAGAAAAAAGTCACATGTCCGTATTTTTGTGTTTCGGATAACGCGTATTGGCTAACTCCGGACTTGGCCATATACTCACCCAAAGTGCGATCAATCGCAGGTGGAGTTACCAAAAAGCGTTCAGGCAATTGCAGATCCCCGTCGTATTGCATCATTCCAGCATAACATACTTCCGGGAAATCCCCTCTATCGAATTTATCGAATTTTTTCTGGGTGAACGCTTGGGAGATCTCTATCGCTCTATCGCCCCTGAAATTTGTGAATACTACGGAGTCTCCGCTTAGGATTTTTCCGACAGGTTTACCGGATTCTTCTACCACAAAACTAGGAAGATATTGATCGATTATCGCCGGATCTTCTTTTCTAAATGTTTCGATTGCAGTCTTTGCATCGGGGAAGGTTCTACCTTCTCCATGAACATGGATCTTCCAGCCTCTTTCCACCATGGACCAGTCAGCTTCATAACGATCCATCGTGATGGTCATTCTTCCTCCGCCGGAAGCGATCTTTACATCGGCACCTTTGGATCTTAGAGTAGTCAGCCATTCTTCGAAAGGATTCAAATATTCTAAAGCGGACTTTTCTGGTACATCCCTTCCATCTAAAAGAATGTGCAATCTGATCCTTGGGACCTTCTCCTTTATTGCCGCCTCTATCAAAGATTTTGTGTGATCTATATGTGCGTGAACATTTCCGTCGGAAAACAAACCGATTAGATGAAGTGTGGAATTTTGGGTCTTTGTATTTTCTACAATTTCCTTCCAAGCTTTTCCTTCGAATAACAGCCCTTCGGCGATAGAGTTATTGACTAACTTAGCTCCCTGATCGAAAATACGACCGCAACCCAGAACATTATGACCTACTTCCGAGTTTCCCATATCCTCGTCCGAAGGCATACCAACTGCGGTTCCATGTGCTTTCAATAGTATGGTTGGGGATTCTTTCCAAAGTTTATTGAGAAATGGAAGATTGGCGCCTGCAATTGCGTTCCCGAATTCGGGTCCTTTAGGAGTATAACCTACGCCGTCTAAAATTACGAATAATAGCTTTTTGGGAGAGAAGGGAGTCTTTTTCTTCAGTTGCATCTATTCCAGGAAAGCCCTTGCCTATGCTTCGTCAAGAGGATTCATGTAAGGCCTTCGGCATACATCCTTTGGTTTATGCAGGTTTTATCGAAAAAGAAGGAGGATTTAGGTTTTTCGGTGGAAGCGTTTAGAATGCATTATATGATGGTTTTGGATATCCTTAGGGATACTCATATCTTTAAGCGGATATCTTTCCGCAACTACATGCTAAATTCTTAATATTTAATTATTTATAGACAAAGATGAACGCAAAAGGTCCCAAACCCTTAGATCCGAATACAGGCAATGTAGCCGTCCCTAGCTTCTTAAAAGTTAAGAAGTTAAACGAAGTAGTGAGTTACTACATGAACGACAAAATAACTCACTCTGTCTACAAAGCGATTCAGGCAGCGACATCTTTCAAAAATGTAAAAAAAAGGCAATTATTCGAACCTCATCATAAAGTGCCTGAAGTTGGAGAATTAGGTCCTAAGGACATTGATCTTCACTTAAAACGCCTTCTTGAAGATGGCACAGTTTCTCAGCTTGCATATTTGATCAGCGACAGCGCTGAAAAACAACCGGAAGCACTTCCTTGTTATGCTACTTTTCCGGAATCGGAGTCTTTGGATCTGAGCAGGATCTATCTGGAACTTCTGGATTATTCCGTTTCTTCTCTTTTAAGTTATCTAGATCGAAAACCGGAAACAAGTAAAACCTTACTTTGGGAAAATTTGGAGTCCGATCTAGAATGGGGAGCCAGAAAAGAAGCTCCTTTTCCTCAGTTATTTTTATATTTAAGACAAGCATTCCATAACGAACATTTCAGGATCCCGGCTAATCCGGAGTTCATTAAAGATTTCTTATTCGAATTAGAGGACGATCTTCATAAAAAAGGAAGAGTCATAGACGTTCCGGGATACGGATTATTTGGGATCAAAAATTCCAAGGAAGCAGTCCAGATCATGGATTACGTGGATGATTTTATCCAATCCAAAGGAACAAAACAATTACGCCATGTTCTTATGGACGAATTCCAAAAGATCGCCATGGAAGAAAAATTATATTATTCTAATACTTCCAATCCTGAAACCACAAGGTTCAAAACAGAAAGAGCAGAAGCCTTCGCAAAAGCTTTATCCGGCACCCCGAGCCCGGGAACTCCGGGAATGTTGAGTGTAGTTTTAATTCGTAGCCTTGCCGAACTTGCAGAAAAAGAACTTCATAAACAATCTACGGAAAGAGATCGGAACAGATTCCATGATATTAAAAGGAATCTTCTTTCTGAATCAGGTTCTTGGGAAAAAAAAGTGCTCTTGGTTCCGGATAAAGAATTCAAATCGTATCCGGAAGAATTAAAAAGAATGTTGATAGACGATCTGGAAATAGGCTATTCCACTTGGGAAACTAAAACTACTACCATCCACGCATTCTTCCATAAAAACGCAAATAGCGTCAGACAGATCATTTTGAGCTTAGGAGCGGCCACAAACGTAGAAACTTGGAAAATTCTTTGTATCAGACAGCTTGTGGAATCGAACGAACCTCAAATCAAATCGATATTCAGAGAACCTGATCTTGTCAAAGCTTACGGAAAAGTATTAAGAAAAGGTTATTTAGATTATTTCCCTTGGTATTATACCCTTCTGGATCTGATCGGAATAGGAAGAATATTCCAAGATATGTTCTTTGCCCAAGCAAAAGAAAAGATCAAAGGCCAACAAAATCAACTCAAGGCCAGAAATCACGAAACTTCTAAAAAAGAAGAGCAGGCAAGAATACAAGAGAAGATCAAAGAAGAAGAAAAGATCAGATCCGCAGAACAGAAGACGAAAATTTCTTCCGTAATGGATGAATTCTATTTTAAACGTTCACTTCCACCCACTGCATCCGAGGTCCAAGGAAATGTAGGAGAATTCCAAGCGGATCTATATTACCAAATTCTGGATCGTGAAAAATTCGTTTTTATTCCTTGGGAAAAAGGAAAGGAAAGAATGGATCAGATCCTTTGTTATCCTGCAAACGAGTCCTTTAGGAACAAGGCCAGAGAATTACATCGTATTCTGTCGGAAAAAATGGAAATCCTACAAAACAAAGTTAGGACCGCAGAGGAAGAAGATAGCAGAACTAGGATCTCAAAAGTAATCAAACATGTGGATGAATGGTTTGCTTCACATAAATCATCTGCAGACAAAACAACTCCTCAAAACGGAAAAGCAGAATCTGGCGATCCATACGAATCTTTCCGGAAAGAAATTGATAAATTAAGAAAAGTGGATAAAACTTAAAGAATAAGTTTTTTCCTAACAAACTCTGTTCATTCCTAAAACCCAAAAGTTTGAAATTCGGATGAATTTCCCTCGAAAATTTATTTTTGCCTAAAAAAGTGAGCAAAAACTCGCAATTTGGTTTGTGATCTCTAAGAAGAAATCACCCGACCCGGAACTATGAATTCGAATCCAAAGATCCTTTTCAGACTTATCCCGATCGTATCGCTATTTTCCTTATTCTCTTTTTGCAATCAGGCAAACCCGATTAATTTGGACGGCAGCAGCAGTGCTGCCGGCGTTCTTTTGAATGTTGTTTTACCTGGTATTATCGGAGTCGAGCCAATTCCGGATGGCCTTCCGCAACTTTCTTCTAATGTAATGTATGATGCAGGGAATACCTATATAGATCTTACATTTTCAGAACAAAACGCTGTAGATGAAAACTTTACGATGCAAATCGAAAATTACTCTACAGTCTCCTCGCCTAGTTTTGTGGGTTATAATACATTTACTCTTACTGCAAACACGGGAACTCATTCGGTCGGTTTTGCCTTAAACGCAGACGACGATAACTGTTTGGACCGTGCCGGAGACAAGTTCAGTTTCAGAATTACAAAAGATTCGACGGGAGTTACTTTCGTATATGATGTAACTGTAAAGGACGGAGATTATTGTATTTTCGAATCTTCTTCCAAGACCCTGGCTCAATTGGGTGGGCTAAGCTCGATGGACAATCATTGTAAAAGTTTAGCTAGCGGAAAAGGTCTTCCGAGAGACCCGGCTCATTATAAAGCGATGGTTGGTGCTCTTTCTGTTGCTCGTGGAGATAGAAATCCGGGAGAATCTTTATCTTCTACATCCTTCTTCAGAACTAATAAAAGATACGTTCGTAAACAAGGGAATGGAACTTGGGTGAAAGTTTTTTCCATAGGCGGGACCTGGCCTCCAAGTTCTGATTTTGATAATCCATTAATTGATTCGGGAGATTATTGGACAGGAATGCATTCCGGTTGGGGCAGAATGGATAATAATACCTGTCTCAATGGCTCCGAAAGTTGGACAAATTCGAGCAATTCTTCAAGCGGAAACTTAGGTACTTCGAGCGTAGTGACTGGAGATGCCGCATATCGAACCTTAGATGCTTGTGATTCCCCTTTGACATTGCCGTTTATTTGCGTTTATTCCCCGGATTAAACCAAAAAAATCGTTCAATTTTTTTCCAGCCTGACTGTTTTCATACTTTAGGGGTATTTTTCCCTTAGAGATTGGGCGGGTGCAAATATGAAAGGATCTAAATCATTAAGGACAGCTTTCATTTTATTATGTCTTACTTTGTGGGTTTCCAAGTGTAATAATGCGCAATCCACTGCTCTGGATGGGAGCAAACCCAGCCTAGCGGGTGCTATCACGATAGATCCTTCTATATTCTGGAATTTATTTGTTACTCTTCCCCCGTATCCGATAGAGCCTTTATTGAATGAGGGAGAAACCACCATTACGGTAGATGAAAACGATGCCGCGGATATTATGTTCGCAATCCAGAACCCTCCTAGTGACGGGAGCTCTATCGAATTCAGATTTTATAAGAACGATAATATTACCTTTGTAACAGATTATAATCCGGACCAAGGAGGTTATCAGGATTATCTTACCTTGGCCTTCGCACCAAATCCTCAGAACGCCAACTTCGATTATAAAAACGGATTCCAAATCAATTCTCAACCGGATGATAACTGTCAGAACAACTATTATGACCTTGTCGCAGTAGACGTATCTTCCGGAATCTCTCAGACGTTTAAAGTTAAAGTAAACGATAGTGATAAATGTATCTTCGTAGCTACTAATAACGGAGCAGGTTATACGGGAGACTTTGCTAAAAAGGGAATAGATAATTCTACTTTTGGCGGCCCAAGAGAAGTTGCAGATGATATTTGTAACTCTAATGTTCCAAGCAATGCCAACCCAGATGTAGCTTATAAGGCATTGATTGTAGTGAGTTATAGTCCTAGTAGCAATCTCAGAAATACTTCCACCGATTGGGTATTCAGTTCTTACCGGAGATATTTCAGCCAAGGTGGAACCAAATTAGCATACAACTTTAGTACTGGTACTACGATCGGATTTGCAAATGCAGCTCAGTGGACTAATTCTCTCGGAACTTCTGGCAGAATATGGACAGGCTTCAGTTCTATAGATTGGACAGCGGGTTCTCCTACGACAACTCAATGCGGAGGATTAGCTCTTTCAGGAGCACCTTATTCTTCATGGTATTCTTCCGTAGCAACTGGAACCCAGGGACTTCTTACTGCAGTTGACGGAAACTCCATTGCAGAATTGACTAATACGGATCCTGCTGTGGTAATCCCAACCCTATGTTCTCAAAGACGGAATATTGTCTGTGTTGGCCAATAGCCTCCCTTATTAAGCGAATAATGCAAATAGGACAAAACCCCTCTTACTGAGGGGTTTTTTTGTTTTCGAACAAGGCTGCAATTTAAATCTTATTTCAGCAAATTTTAGTAAAAAAATTATTTATTTTTAAAAAAAAGCTCAAAGAGCTTAAAGCGGATTGTTACCCTTGTTATGGGGAAAACTGTCCGAATTTTCCCTTCTTCGCAATGGAGAGTTAAAATGAAAAGATTTCTGAATTCAAACAAGGCCGTAAATGGATTTTACCTATTAATTCACGGATGTTTTCTTCTCTCATTCTTATTGGTGCAAGGCTGTAATAATGCTAAGGCAATCAGTATAGATGCCAGTTCTTCTGCTATAGGCGCACTACTTTCGGATGGTGACTTTGGTATATTTGGTAATCTTGGGAATGCTGGCGGGACTTCTCCTGCTGCTACTTCTCCGGTAAATATTTCCTTAAGCGGTTACCTAAATATAACCTCTAACGATCTAAATCTTACTTTAACGGATTCAACTGATAGCACGACACAAACTTTAGCGTTAACTGCAAACGGCTCTTATTCTTTCTCCACAGAACTTACCAGTGGAGATTCTTATTCGATCTCATTAGGTTCCTATACGCAGGGACAGGCCTGCAGTATCAGCACAAATGCAAGTGGTACGGCTGGAACAACTGGAACCGCTACGATTGTATGCGAAAGACAATTGGCAATCGCAGCTGGATGGAAAAACAACTCAGGAGTCCCGGTTTTAAAATTGTTTGGAGTGAATCATGCCGTAAATCCATACGTAGTAACTAAAAATCTATCGGTTACGGTTGGAGGCGCACCGAGTTCTGTGGATCCTGAGTTGGTATGGACCGGAAGCAATTATTTGCTTGTTTGGAAGTCGGCTGACACTACTATCAAAGGGCAATTTTACGATATAAGTCTTACTGCGCTAGGGTCAACGTTTACGATCTATACTGGATCCGGAATTACGATCGGAAAAGTTTCCGCTGCCTATAATCCAAGCGGAGAATTTGCAGTCGTATGGACGGAGTCCGCTTCCACTAGAGCTGCGAAATACCAAAGGATCAACGCTTCCACAGGAGCCCTTCTTGGAACAGCGACGAGTATCGCTTCTTCGACTAGTAATACTTATACTAGCGCGGATGTAATTTTGAGTGGTAGCACCTATTACACAGCTTTCCGCCAAAGAACAAGCGGAGGAGCAAATTCTTTACTTGCTTACAGCTTCTCAACCGGAGCAGCCACTTCCGTAAAAACTTATACTGCCACAAGTGGAACTGATTCTCTGGCTTTGGATTACCCTTCTTTATTTACTCAAGGCACTAATATTTGGTTATTCTATAGCCAAACAAATACGGACGGCTCCGGAAACGTAAATTCGGCTACTTTAAAAAGTTCTAATAACTTCCAAGTTACTCCTGCAACAATGAGAACGGAAACAAATCCTTACGGTTGCGACCCGGTCAATAGTAGTGGGGACCAATATATGATTCCTTCCGTAGCAATTGCAAACAGCACGAATCTATTGGTTTCCTATGACTCATTCTGTGCGGATATGGGAGTATATAATGAAGTATCCAATCTTCCGGTTACGATCACTTCCGGGGCGATCACTTCCGGAGCTGCAGGAACTCCTACAGACTATTCCGTCTCCGAAATAGGCACAAGTAGCACAATGGGCTCTTCAATCACTTGTAGGACTGCTGCTTGTTTTATCAGCGCGGGAGACGAGTCTAGCAAAGCGATCTACCTGTTTGATCCAGACTTCGGCGGTAATATCGAAGGAACTTCTACCATTTATCCTACGGATTCAAATGGTATACAAACTCCTGTTACTGTAATTCAATAGAAGAAGTCGTTCTCCTTATTAGAGAACGACTTTAGAACTTAATAACGAATCTCGTATTTCAGTTCCCCATTCCAACCTAAACCATTGCCACCAACGGTCATAGGTTGATAAGAAGGAGCGAAACTGAATCTAAAACCTGAGCTAGGTCCTTCTGCAATACCTTGCTCTGCCTTTACTCCTAAATAATAGGAATAGAATAGCTGCAATCCGTAAGCAATCCCGAACAAATATTGGTAATTATTGGATTCTCCCGCAAGGCCTTGGTAATGATTGAATGCACCCTTGTTCACCAAAAAGGCTCCCAGCAAACGTTGGGTAGTATTTGCAGGTAAAGAAAGGACAGGATCGTTCAATGCAAATATGAAATAATTTCTTGCATTCTCCTCGTAAGCGTTCTTGGCCGCACTGAAATCATTCTGGGCCTTAACAACCAGGTAAGCTGCCCCTATAACTGCTACAAATGTCGCAGAAGCCCTGTATTTCTTGTCGGCTTTCCAAATTCCCCAACCAGGAACCACTGCCGATCTGAGAGAATAATCCCAACGAGGTTTTTGGTACCATCTCTGGACCGCTACCTCTTCCTCGGTTTTTTTAGGTTCCTCTTTAGGTTTAACAGGATCCTTTTTCACTTCCTGTTTAGGGGTATCTTTTAAGTTCAATTCGGCAATCTCTGTTTTTGGAATGGTTAGAACCTTTCCATCCACTTCGATCTGGACTTCCGTACGGGTTTGGTTTACCACTTTCCCTTGGATTACCTTTCCATTTTTTAAGGTTAGGCTAGAACCAAAAAGGGAATGGGAAACTATTAGGAAACAAATTGCAAAAAGCCAACGATAAGGCATGTTATCTTAAATCCCTTTGGTTTAGGACTACAGACACTAAAATTGTCTGGCTATAACCGTTTTAAAACTGATTGCTTTCTACAAGAAAAAACCGAATTTACTTGAAAAAAGACCAATAGAAAAAAATTTCTATTCTACCGTGTCTGAAACCTTGTTTTTCGAAAAACTATACAATAAAAATAAGGATCACTTGTTTTCATTTATTCGGCGCTCTGTCCAAGATGAATCCACAGCCTTAGATCTATTACAAGACACCTTTTTGAACTTTTTTAAACATTATTCGGGCAAGGAATTACCGGATGAGCAGGTTTCCAGGATGATCTTATTTAGGATTTCCAGAAATCTAATGATCAATCATGGGAAGTCCTATTATCAAAAGAACGTTGCTCTCGTTGGAGAGGAAACTTCTTCTTTATTCGGCTCCAAAGGCCAAGGCCCTGAAAACCAGGTCCTGGATGAGATGGAAGCCCAAAATCTCGGAAAGATTTTAAGTGAATTATTAAGCACCTTACCGGAAGAACAAAAGACCGCAATTGAGCTACGTTATTCCCAAGGTTGCAAATTGGAAGAGATAGCCTCCGTACTGGACTTATCCGTATCCGGGGTTTCCAGACTTCTGGAAAGAGCCGAAAAACAGCTTTTACAAGAGGGAAAGAAGAGAGGCATACAACCTTCTTCTTTTCTGAAATCCTAGGATTTTCGCTAAAATGTATTTAGAACAATCGATTCATTTCGTCAAAAAAGCCATCCCTACTCAAAAAAATGAGCAAGGTACTTTCCTTCAGTTTGTTGATCCAACTGAGCGGGCAGGACAATGTGAACAGGCCCGGGACTAAAGGATACGGTAAAGAGGATGGAAAGAATGAACCCTGAATTCCAAACATTCGCAGAGCTCCTCAAAAAGTCTCTACCGGATTCTAAGGCACCCGACTTCGATCCAAACTGGGTCGGCATGTCTCCTCGCTTCTCTGTGGAGGCAAATATCATGCAATCTCCTACTAAGGACAATGTAGTTCAACTGAGCGGCTCCAAAAATAAAGTATGGTTCTTAGCTGCGGCAGCAATCCTATTCGTAGGAATTGGAGCCGGAACTTATTTCACTATTTTCAAAAAAGAAGCCGCACCTGTAGCCGAAGGCACACTGCTTAAAGCGGCAGTTGTATTCGTTAAAGGCGAAGCAAAGAATGTAAAAGAGACTCCTGTCGCATTACATTTAGGTGATATACTTAGCGAAGGCGATAAGATCGTAACCGGCAAAGGTGGATCGATCGATATCGGTCTAACCGATTCCAGCGTAATCCGTTTAAAAGAAAACTCCGAGTTAGTTCTCAAAAGTTTAAGACAAACGGACTCTTCTCAAATCAGGATTTCCCTAATGTCAGGTAAGATCCTGAACTTAGTTGAGAAGGAAAAGAAAAACGCAAACTACTTCGTAGATACTCCTACTGTGGTGGCTGCGGTCCGAGGAACTTCATTCGAAGTAAATGCTTCTGATAAAGAATCTTCTGTCTTCGTAGTCGAAGGTGCAGTCGAAGTAACTCCTTTGATCCATGATAAATCTGAAAGAGCTTTAATCACTGGCGGATTGATCATAGTCACAAACGAGAAAGTTATCGTAATCGAAGACCAAAAACGCGCTAAAGAAGAAGGTCCTGAATACGGCGACATGCGCAAGAACCTAAGCGGTCTTGATAAAGAAGTTTTAGCTTCTACTCAAAACTTAAAGACTGCTAAGACCGAACAAGAGCTGGAAGAACTTTACGATAAAAGTATCGAACAGATCATCATGAAAGATGGTCGCGAGCTTAGAGGTGTTGTGGTTTCTCAGAAGAAAGGAAAACTGATCGTTCAAACACTGAAAGGATCTTATATCCTGGATGAGAACGCAGTCGAAAAGATCATCTATTAAGAAAAATTAATAGATAGCTTCTTAAGTTAAGACCCGGGGGTTTCGATCCCGGGTTTTTTTATGCCTTAAACTGACCATTCGCCTAATTTTTTATCAAAGGAGAAGGACCCAGCTCCTCTGAATAAAAGAGAGAGCGCCGCTGATACTGCCAGAATATGGTATTCGAAACCTTCTCCACCCTTGTCTCCGAACCAATTCATAAAGAAGCCATATTCGATATGAGTGAAACCTGCCACTGTCAAAGTAATTGCAAGCCCCAAGGCCCAGAACCTTGTCAGAAATCCGAATACAAAACAGATTGTTCCGATAAATTCAAAACCGATCACCAGAACTCCTAAGACATAAGGAGCGCCTAAGGTTTCGGTAAAATAGTCCATAGCAGTATAAAACCCGGAACCTTCGAACCAACCCAATGCTTTTTGTGCTCCATGTGGGAAGATACAAATGGCGAGGCCCAGTCTTAGAAATATAGGCCCTAAACCTTCTTTAGTTTGGAATAAATTATATAACATGCCGAATCCGCATCCTATAGAACCCAAATCAGGACATATTTCCATTCTAATTTATTCTCGCCAGGACCGGAAGCCGGCTTCCGGACCAAAATAGGTTGTCGAAAGAGGTATTTCCGTAAATTTTGGCAATACGAACGCATCGGAAGGTACCTATGTCTGAAGAGACAGCCGAAAAGAAGAACAAAAAAATCAACAAGATGAGCGCCGGGGAGCTTGATCAAGCTCTGAAAGACGCAGTCGAGAAGATGAACGGGGAAACGAGCAAGTACGTACAGCATCTTAAAGCGAGAAAAGAAGAACTCGCGAATAAGAAGTAAGCACTACTTTCAAATCCCGCAAAACCCTCCGCGGACTCGTGCGGAGGGGCCTCAATATTCCCAGGAACCATGCTACAATTCATCGATATCAAGCACCGGTTCGGTAGCTCCACACTTTTCGAAAACTTCTCCTGGCATATTAAGCCGGGCTCCAAAATCGCTTTAGTCGGACCAAATGGTTCCGGCAAATCCACTTTATTCAAAATGGCCGTGGGAGAACTAAATCCTGAAGAAGGTTTAGTCAGTCGCTCCAAACACACTGAAATTTCTTTATTCCAGCAGATCCCGGATTTCAATTTTGAAGCAAGAGTAATCGATACTGCGCTATCTAAACACAAACATTATAATGAATATATAAAACGTGCCGAGGACATTCATGCAAGAATGGATCGCACGGATCATGACTCTCCCGAATTTACTTCTTTATTAGAAGAACAAAGCCAATTAGAAGAATATGCATTTACATACGGTGTTCATGAGTTAGAAGCCCAAGCCAAAAAGATCATTGGTGGTTTAGGCTTTTCTAATGACCAAATGGAGAAAAAGGTAAAAGAATTTTCTCCCGGTTACCAACACAGACTTGGACTTGCGATCGCAATCTTGAACCCAGGGAACCTTCTTCTTTTAGATGAACCTACCAACCATTTGGATCACGCTTCTAAGGCTTGGCTTGCGGAATATTTGGTAGATACAAATCGTTCTTTTGTTCTGGTGACTCACGATCCTGAGTTTTTGAATGCAACTACGGATACGATCGCAGAATTGAATCCTTCCGGTGTTTTGGAATTTAAAGGAACCTTAGAAGATTATTTCGAACACAAAAATGAACTTTTGGATAAGTTAAGACTTCAATTCAAAAAAGAAGAAGCTTATTTAAAGAAAAGAACCGAGTGGATAGAACGTTTCCGTTCCAAGGCGACTAAAGCAAAACAAGTCCAAAGTGTTATTAAAAAATTGGAAAAAAGGGATAAGGTAGATGAACCTGAAGATTCCTTTTGGAATTCCAAAACCGAATACAGGTTCAATTATACTCCTTGTGGTAATCTTTCCTTTAGAATAGAAAACGCTTCTTTCGCTTACGAAAAAACAGGGAAAAATATTTTTTCAAACGCGGAACTTCATGTTTCTAATGGAGACAAGATCGCCATTATCGGTCCTAATGGAGCGGGTAAATCCACATTTTTAAGGAACATATTAGGAATTCATAAATTATCCGAAGGTTCGGTTACTTTTGGACCTAAAACAAAGATTGGCTACTTCTCCCAAAACCATCATGAGCACCTGGATCCGGAAAAAAATCTTCTAGAAACTATTCTTTCCGTGTATCCGGATCTTCCGGATGTGGAAGCTCGAAAACTTTTGGGTTATTTTTCTTTCAGTGATGATAGAGTTTTTAAAAAAGTGGGACTTCTCTCAGGAGGAGAACAGAGCAGATTAAGATTGGCTTTATTAGTTAGATTCTCTTCCAATACCTTATTTTTGGACGAGCCTACCAACCACTTGGACTTAGTAGTAAGGGACAATTTGAAACGTGCACTCCAAGAATATCCCGGAGCAGTTTTAGTTATCTCTCACGATCCTGATTTCTTAAAGGACCTGTGTACAAGGACCGTTTCTGTTTCGAACGGAAAAGTAAAAGATCTAAATACCAGCTTTTCGGATTATCTAAAATTCCCTCCGGAAGAATTAGAAGCAGAAGGCGGTTTTACGGTAAAAGCTCCGACTGAAAACGCAGGTAGCGAGAATAAGACCCGGTCCCAGAAGAACGCTGACAAAAATCGGGTCAAAAAAATCCAAAAAGAAATAGAACAAATCGAAGCTAAGATCGCTCTATTAGAAAAGAATAAATCCAACTCAGAAGAACTTCTCGCAGATCCTGAGTTCTATAAAAAGCGCAGTTATCAAATGGAACTAGACACTTATAACGAGACTAAAAAAGAGATCTCTAAGTTGACCGAAACCTGGGAAAAACTGCAAATTGAAATGGAAGAACTTTCTTCCGTAGTATAACGATCCATAAGGAGACTGAATGAATCCGAAAGAATTAAAAAACAGATTAGATGCCAGAAAATCAGGAAGCGATGATTTTTACCTTCTGGATGTGCGTAATCCGAACGAACAAGAGATTAGCACTATTGACGGAACTGACCTTTTGATCCCGGTTGCTGAATTACCCGCTCGTATCGGAGAATTGGATTCTTGGAAATCTTCCGGAAAAGAAATTATAGTATATTGCCGTTCCGGAGCGAGATCTGCAAATGCCTGCGGAGTTTTAAAATCCACAGGATTCTCCAAAGTATTTAACTTGGAAGGCGGGATCCTTTTGTATTCCGACGAAGTGGACCCTTCTTTAGCTAAATATTAAGAATTTATCATTTACTTAGATAAAAACTTAGAGATGGCCGGAAGAACTATATCCGGCTTTTCTATATGAGGTAAATGTCCCGCATCTTTCACCAAAACGAATTCGGCTTTCAAAAGTTCCTTCACATATTCTCCTTTTTCTAAAGGAGTAGTATGGTCCTGATCTCCCCAAAAAACCAACACTTGCTTTTTAGTTAAGGCCAAACTTTCAAATTCAGGTTTAGGATCGAAAGAAATAATATTTCGGATTGTGGAGAGAATAGCTCTTCCAAAACCTTTAAAGCTAAGCTGAGTCTCGTAATTCTCCACCCAGCCGTTAGGAACCTTAGAAGGGTCCACAAAATCGGCAGAGATCCCCTTAGGCAAAGAAGGAATATAAACTGTAGAGTTTAAATATTCTCCGATCAAAGGGACAGTGAGAGGAAATGTATTCGTCTTTGAGGTAAAAGGATCTACTAAAACTACTTTTTTAATTCTATCAGGATATTTAGAAACGTAATGAGCGACTATTGGGCCACCCATGGAAAGCCCCATTATATCGAAAGAATCATCTATATGCAGAAAATTCAATAGATCTGAGATCTGTGCGGTAAACAGGTCCAGATTATAAACTGTATCAGGTCTGTCTGAATAACCTCTACCATATAGATCAAAACGTAAAACTCGGAAACCAGCATCCGTAAGTGATTTTTGAACCGGATCCCAGATAAAATATGGAGTAGAAAATCCATGAACTAAAACTACAAGATTTCCTTTTTCGGGTCCGGATAATTCATAATGAGTCCAACCCAAAGGGAGTTCCGCAAATTGCCCGGAGACTCCGGAACGGATCGATTCGTTTAATTCGATTTTTTCTCTAGAACGTACGAATGGTAATGCGGTAAGTACGATGAGTACAATTACCGCTAAGGAGAGGACATATTTCTTTTTCATTCTTTATCTAAAAGAATTTTACGGAAAAATAAAAAGCCTTCGTCCAGAGGATCGCCAATCCCTCTTTTTTTCAACATTCCAGTCATATCCAAAACGATGATCCCATACATCCAGGAATACATTGTTCTCGCGAGAGAAGGATAATCTTCTTCTTTGATCTTGAATTCTCCCGATCTAACGCCCGCTCGGATGGTTTCCAAAAATACCCGGTAACTGGTAGGAAGTTTAGGGAATGCTTTCCTATGCATATGGCCATGAACCGTATTGAACATTACCTTATGTAGTTCTTGGTTATTTCCGGAAAAATCGTAATAAGCCCTTGCGATCAGGGTCAATTTTTCGTAGGCATTTTTTCCGTTCAGTCTAGAAGCTCTTAGGGTTTCGGTTAACTGAGCTTCTCCCTGGGAAATGATAATTTTGATAATATCTTGTTGGCTTTTGAAGTGAGAATATGGACTTGCAACACTACAATCCAACTTCTCAGCGATCCTTCTCATGGAAAGCCCATCAATTCCTTCTTCGTTCAATATATCCAAAGCCGCCTGGACGATGGATTCTTTATTTAAACTATTTCTAGTGCGCCTTCTAGGACGCGGAGCAGCTACTGCAGTCATAATTTTTGCCTTCAGGACAATCGAAAGCCGAGAACGGCTCGAATATCGTCCCCATTGTCCAGTTATCCCAAAAATAGGCAGGATGTTCAAGAGTTTCCTTTTCAAATTTGGGGATTTTCCTAGTATAGGATACAAAAAAGATAGAAACGGACCCCTAGAATGAAAGCAACCGCCTCTTCCAAGGTTAAACCAAAGACCAAAGCCTCAAAAACCACACAACATTCCCCTAAAAAAGCCACAAATACTAAGAGCAAAACCCAATCCCCTAAGAGACATTTTCCAGCTCCTTGGTCATTAACAGGAGAAGGGTTCCTGTTCCCATTATTCGGTAGGAAGTCCTACAATTCGGAAATGGCATTTTTGGATGAAGAAGATCGTAAATCCTATAAAGGAGGACTTGGTTCTTTGATGTTAGTGAACTACGAAAGATCCGATGTCGGACCTTATTACGAACTTTTATATATCCCGGGAAATTTCGAACACAAGGATACAAATTATAAAAGGATCACCCGCATTTTTGTATCTAGCCAAACTTCCGTAGACGAAGGAATTCGTAACTGGGCCATCCCAAAAGAAAGAGCAGACTTCGTTTGGAAAAAAGAAGGTTCAATAACAAAGGTAGAAGTTTCCAGAGACGGAAAAACCTTTTTCAAAATTAAGATCCGAACATTAGGTTTTAATTTTCCAGTAAGCACTTCTATTCTTCCCTACGTTCTTTTACAAAAAGCGGAAGATGGATCCAAACTAAGTACTGCATTTATAGGCACAGGCAAAGGAAAGTTCGCAAGGATAGAATCCGTTTGGTCTGATGAAACTATTTTTCCAGACTTTATCAAAGGTGGAGGAATGAAAACAGGAATAGGAGCTTCTCCTTTTCATCTCACCTTCCCCGTTGCGGAAAATGTAGAATAAGCTGAATATTCAAATTTAATAAAATACTATATATAAATCCGCAAGGAGTCCTGCTATGAAGAAATTCCGTTTAGCGATTATTCTTCCTTTCTTGTTTTTATTCTTTTCCGGTTCTGCATTTTCCGGAACTGCCAAACCTCAGATTAAAGATTTTAATTTCGAGGCAGGAATGTCTAAAGTAGATATCACAGGACCTCCAACCGGGATCATGTTCTGGGGTTATGCACAAGAAGGTCAAAAGGGAGAAGGTATACATCTCCGGCAGTTCGCAAGAGTCCTGGTCATCAAAGATCCTAAGAGCGGAAATGTATTGGCCTATGTGACTGCTGAATTAGGCGGAGTTCCTCATGAGGTCCAAAGAGACGTAGTAGCTCGATTGAAAAAGGAAGTAGATCCTAATTTTAATTTAGCAAATGTTCTCTTAAACGCTTCTCATACTCATAGTGCTCCGGCTGGATTCTTCCATTATATTCAAAATTCAATATATACTACCAAGTTTTTCCCGGAATACTATTCAGTAATCACAAACGGTATCTTCCAAGCAATCAAAGAGGCGTATTCCAAAAAAGAAATAGCTCAGTTATTGATAGGAAGTGCCACTGTAGAAGGAGCCGGAGTAAACCGTTCCTTAGTGGCCTACCAAGCAAATCCAAAAGCAGAAAGAGATAAATATAATTCCGATACTGATAAAACTATGATCCAAATCTCTGTAAATACCAGAAGAGGTGTGATCGGGATTGTGAATTGGTTCGGTGTGCATACAACTAGTATGACTTTCGATAATCATTTGGTATCAACCGATAACAAAGGGTATGCTTCTTATCTTTCGGAATTCGAGGCGTCAAAAAGAGGACAAAAAGATTTTATAGCGATCTTTGCTCAAGCAAACGAGGGAGATGTAACTCCCAATCTAAATCTGAATAATACCGGTCCTGGAAAAGATATGTTCGAGAGTACGAAGATCATTGGAGAAAGACAATATCTTGCGAGTTCTAAGATATTAAATGATGACAATCTTAGAGTTTTACCTTCGGGTCTCAATTATACTCAATCTTTTATAGATATGCCGAACTCGATCGTTCGTAAGGAATTTTCGGAAACAGGAAAAGACGAAAAAACTTGTTTGTCCGCATACGGATATGCTTTAGCGGCCGGTTCTACGGAAGAAGGTGGTGGGCATTGGCTTTTCCATGAAGGAATGAAGGACGATGATAGAAAATTCTATATTGATTGGTTAGCTGCAAGATTACTCCAAGCTCCAAGTGATGAATTAAGAGTCTGCCAAAAACCTAAAGCAATCCTATTTCCAATGGGAGAAACAAAACCCGATCCGTCTCTTTCTCAAATTCTTCCTTTGGGACTCGCCACAATAGGTGATTTTGCTTTGATCGTTTCACCTAATGAAGTAACTACGATGTCCAGTAGAAGAATGAAAGAAACAGTCAAAAAAGTTTTAGGACCTAAGATCAAAGAAATAGCTCTTTCAGGACTGACTAACGATTTTGCAGGATATATCACAACTAAGGAAGAATATTCTACCCAGCAATACGAAGGCGGTCATACTCTTCACGGACCTTTTAGTTTAGACCTTTTTAGACAAGAATATCACAGACTTGCAAATGATCTTTTACAAAACAAGGCAAGTAACCAAGGAACATTCCCTAAAGATCTGAGTTCTACAGTTATAGGCACTGACGTTCCTCATAGAGATAAGATCTCTTCTTTCGAACCTAAAATCAAAACTCCAAATGAGAATATCGCAAAGATAGGAGAAACCGTTTTTTGTGAAGTAAGTTCCGTAAATCCGAACATCTCTTATCCGAAACAAAAATCCTATTTCGATGTGGAGAAGAAAGAAGGAGACAAATGGATTACCGTTTATACGGACTCCAGCTGGGCCACTAAATTCTATTATAAAAAATCTTTCTTACCTTTGTTTGATGATAAGATTCGACTAGTTTGGGAAACGGATAAGAATGATCCTCCAGGAGTTTATAGACTGAAACATTCCTCCTTCTATATTAATAAAGAAGGGAAAGAAGTCCCCTTCTCCATTGATTGCCCTGAATTCGAATTAAAATAGTATGACTCGGAAACGATGTAAATTGGAATGGTAGTACACCGTATTGATCTGCAGTTATTGACTGCGTAATGTTAATATTTTTAGGACTGGAAAAATGGAAGAAGCAGTTTTGTTGGACGGGATCCGCACCCCTTTCGGAAATTTCGGCGGAACATTAAAAGATGTAAGCGCAGTGGATTTAGGAGTATTAGTTTCTAAATCCTTGCTGGAAAGAACAGGAGTAAATCCTTCCGATATAGGTGAGTCTATTTTCGGGAACGTGGTACCTACCGGTAAAGAAGCTATCTATCTAGCGAGACATATCGGACTCAAAACCGGATTACCGATCACAGTTCCGGCTTTGACCTTAAATAGACTTTGCGGTTCCGGAATGGAAGCTATCATCCAAGCAGCTAAAAAAATCTACTTGGGAGAATCGGAAGCGGTTCTTGCAGGTGGATCCGAATCCATGAGCAATGCGCCTTACGTTGTGCGTAACGCAAGATGGGGAGTTAAATACGGTTCTACAGAATTCGAAGATTCATTAGAACAAGGATTAACCGACCAATATGTCGGCCTCATCATGGGAGCTACTGCGGAAAATCTTGCAGACCAATACAAGATCAGCAGAGCAGAACAAGACGAATGGGCAGGTATCTCTCAAACCAGAGCAGAAAAAGCTACTGTAGAAGGTAGACTAAAAGAAGAAATCCTTCCTGTGACTGTTGGTGGAAAAAAACCGGTTACATTAGAAAAAGATGAATTTATCAAAGGTGCAGCTTCTATCGAAAAACTTGCAGGACTAAGACCGGCTTTTAGAGAAGGTGGAACAGTTACTGCAGGAAACGCATCCGGCCTAAATGACGGAGCTGCTGCAACTATCATTACTTCTGCTTCTTATGCTAAGAAAATCGGCAAAAAACCTTTGGCGATCATCAGAGGATACGGACATGCGGGATGTGATCCTGCAAAAATGGGAATCGGACCTGCGTTAGCAATTCCTATCGCTCTTAAAAAAGCAGGCTTGAAACTTTCCGATATGAGCCTTGTAGAAGTGAACGAAGCGTTTGCAGCTCAGTATCTCGCAGTTCAAAAAGAATTGGGCTTAAATCCTGAAATTACAAACGTAAACGGTGGAGCAGTTGCAATCGGACATCCGCTCGGAGCAAGTGGCGCGAGAGTGACCATCACATTAGCTTACGAACTTAGAAGAAGAAAGGCAAAATACGGAGTCGCTTCTCTATGTATTGGCGGTGGCCAAGGGATAGCTCTCATCCTGGAAAACCCGGAAGTTTAATAAAAAAGACTAGGTCCCGCTTGGTTTGCAGGACCTAGTCCAGTTCTCACTTCCCTAGTTTACGCTTTTATAATCTATTTTCCAATTCGAATGCTTCTGCCAAAAGTTCGTAAGAACGAACCCTGTCTTTAAAGTCATAAGTGATCGTAGAAACCACTACTTCATCAATCCCATATTCCCCGGTCAGATCTAAAATCCTTTTTTTAACCGTATCAGGAGTTCCTACAATCATTCTCCCTCGATTATGTAATAATCTGACTCTTTCCATATCTGAATACACGTACGGTTTAATTTCTTCGTAAGAAAGTATACCCTCGCTAATTCCTTTTTCAATATTTAAAAGTTGTCTGTCCATTACGGCTTGCAGTTCTTCTGCCTTCTCTTTTGTATCCGCGCATAATACGAATATTCCCACGCTTGCATGAGGAATTGGAAGAGCTTCGGAAGGTTGAAATCTTTCTTTGTAAGCCTGGATACTCGCATATCCTCCGGTTGGATTAATGAACTGAGCAAAAGATAGAGCCATTCCAAAATGAGCTGCAATCAAAGCGCTTTCTCCGCTGGAAGTTAAAATCCAAAGTTCAGGACAGGTTTCTGCAACTGGGATCGCTTTTACCTTCTCCTGAATAGAATCAGGTTCCGCGTTGTCCGTCAAGAAGTCTCGCAGGTCCATCAATTGTTGGATAAAATCATTTTGAACAAAACTATTGGAAGGATTCAATATAGCTGCTGTTAGTCGATCCCCACCGGGAGCCCTGCCGAGTCCCAGATCTATTCTTCCTGGAAATAAAGTCTCGAGCATCCTAAAATTTTCGGCCACCTTAAGCGAGCTATGATTCGGAAGCATAATCCCGCCGGAACCCATACGAATTCCTTTTGTTTCACCGGCAAGATGCGAGATCAATACCTCAGGAGAAGATCCTGCCAATCCCAGAATATTATGATGTTCCGAAACCCAATACCTATGATACCCAAGCCTATCAGTAAGTTTCGCAAGTTCGATCGTCTCCTGGACCGCCTGGCTCGCGGTCCCACCTTTACGAATTGGAGACTGATCTAAAACGCTTAATCGGATCATATTAGAATGCAGACTTAACCACTCCACCATCCACGCGAAGTGCGGCACCATTTGTTGCGGAAGAAAGTGGAGAAGAAAGATAAACAGCGAGATTTGCTACTTCTTCCACTGTTGCGAATCTTTGTAGAAGAGAAGTTGGTCTTGCGTTTTTGAAAAATTCTTTTTCTACGGTTGAAGTGGAGACGTTTTGTTGTTTAGCAAGATCTTCCAGAAATCCTTCTACACCTTCGGAACGAGTCGGCCCCGGTAGAATAGAATTCACAGTCACATTGGTTCCCTTTGTAAGTTCCGCAATTCCCCTGCCTAAAGAGATCTGGGCACTTTTTGTAACTCCATAATGGATCATTTCATTCGGGATCTGTATCCCGGACTCGCTGGATATAAATAAGATCCTTCCCCAATTCTTTTTAAGCATAGAAGGTAAATAAGCTCTGGAAAGTCTGACTCCGCTAAGAACATTCACTTCGAAAAACCGGATCCAATCTTCGTCCGGGATATCTACAAAATCTTTAGGCTCGAAAATCCCGACATTATTCACAAGAATATCTACATTAGGAAACTTTGATGCGATTTTGTTTACTTCTTCCTTACTGGAAAAATCCGCTTCTACACCTAGAAGATTTGCTTTAGGGAACTTTTTCTGAATTATAGAGATTGCCTCTTCTACTCTTGCCTTGGTCCTACCATTTATTATGACCTGTGCTCCTTCTGCCGCCAGGCCTGTGGCGATTGCAAGTCCGATCCCTGCGGTTGATCCTGTAACTAATGCGGTTTTATCTTTGAGTTGGGTATCCATGTATTGTTTTCCATTACTTAGACGAAGCTAACGTAAGACTAGGCAAAAACGGTTTCAGTCCGTGATTGGGCTTAGGTCGGCTTCTAATTAAATCTTAGGATTTGCAGTAAGATATTTTACAGCAATTTTCGGGTTGTGCTAAATTCAAAAAATCTTTTATACTTAGGCAAAGAATGATCCTCAGTAAAGAAATCCAAACCCCTTTAGGAATACTTCTCGCGGGTGCCGTAGAAGAAGGTATCTGCCTGTTGGAATTCACCGAAAAAGAGAGGTTGGACCTCCAACTCACTCGGCTCAAAAAAGTTTTCGGCGAGGATATCCAACCCGGCAAAAGTAAGTTTTTCCCTCAGTTAGAAGAACAACTTCAGGAATACTTCCAAGGTAAAAGAAAGGACTTCGATATTCCCCTTGTGGTCTTAGGCACTAACTTTCAGAAAAAAGCCTGGGAGGCACTACATTCGGTAATTTATGGAAAAACAAATTCTTATGAGGCCCAGGCAATCCGGATCGGAGATAAAAACGCAGTCCGTGCAGTGGCAAAAGCAAATGGAGAAAATCGGATCGCGATCTTGATCCCATGCCATAGGATCGTTGGCAAAAGTGGAGATCTAACCGGATATGGTGGCGGACTTTGGAGAAAAAAGTTCCTGCTTGAGTTAGAGCAAAAGTTCTCCGATTCTCCTACCTTACCTTTTTTCCGAGGTGAATAACAGAAGTTATACTTCCAGGAAAAGTAACACCTTCGAAAGGGGACCAACCACTTTTACTTTTTATATCTTCTTTTTTGAATGTAGTCGGAGTTTGAAAATCTAAAACAGTAAAACTTCCGCAATAACCTTCTTCGATCTTTCCAAAACCTTTTCCGTATTCTTTAGGTAAAAACTCCGCCACAAAATCTCCGGGATTCTCCGCACAGATCTCCGAAATTTTTTCCAAAGAGATCCCTGCCGTTTTATGTAACCAAGTCACAAACAAAGAATACGTATCTAGTTGAGAAATTCCGGATGTACCTTTTAGTTTTTCTTCGATAGAATGTGGGGCATGATCAGTTGCTAAAAAATCGATCCAACCTTCTTTGACACCTTGGAGCAAGGCGTGTTTATCTTCAGGTCCTCTTAAAGGTGGATTCATTTGGAACCAATGACGGTTTTCATCCGTGAGCATGGTTCTATCGAAATATAAATGAGTCGGAGTCACTTCACATTTTACTTTGACCCCTCTCTTACGAGCATCTATGATTTTTTTCAGACCTTCTTCCGTAGAATAATGGCATAACTTTCCGACTAATTCGTATTTTTCGATCAGATAGAGTGCAAAGTCTGTAGCTAAAGTTTCCGCAATAGCGGGCCTTCTATCCTCATGATAGGTTTCGTTCTGGCTTTTTTCTAAAATTTCAGGATCTTCGCAATGAAAACTAATATTACAACCTTTGTAATGACGAATCGTTTCTTCTAATTGTTCATTAGAATAAAAGAATAATTCTCCAATAGAAGGACCCATGAATGCCTTGTAAGGAACATGAGCTTTTAAAGGTTTTGTATGAGGACCTATACCTGCATATAAAGTAATTCGGACAGGAGAATGATCAGCGAGTTCCCTCTTTTTGGAATAGGTAATATCGTCGGTAGGAGGGATCGGATTATTAGGCATATCCGCAATATGGATCACACCTCCATTAATCGCAGCATTTCCAGCGGATAAAAAATCTTCTTTGTATTTATGTTTTCCGGATTCATCCTCTCTTGCATGCACATGAATATCACCGAAACCTGAAAAGATCGTAAATTTGTCCGGGTCAAATTCCAGTTCTTCTTCATTAGAAGATTGTAATACTTTATCTTTCTGGATGGAAAGTATAAGGCCTGTTTTCGGATCCAACTCCACTGTCCCTATAAAAGATCCTTTGGAGTTTTGGAATTTTCCCGAAATTTTTCGGATTTGAGGAGCCATTAGCCCAGTTTATCTCAGGCGCCTTTTTTTTCTATCGCATTCAAAAGTTTCGTAACTGCAGCGGAAGGTCCCTGTTCCTTACGAATTTGAACCGCAAGATCCCTGGCCTCATCCAAGCGATTTGTATGATAATACATATCCGCAAGATGTAGGTTGTTCTGAGTATGGTTCTCGGAAATTGCTCTCAGCTCCTCCGACAGACGGATGGCTTCTTGGATATCGCCCATTTTTTTAGCACAATAAGAGAGTATAAAAAGCATCTCAGGATCTTTCACAATCCCCATCTCTCTCAATTCTTGAGCTGCCATATATGCGGTTCGATAATCCTTAATCTTCAACCCGAGTTTTAAAATTAATTTAGAACGAACCGGATGTGAGTCTTGGCTTCCTTGTAGGTCTGTGAGGAATTTTCTTAATTCTGAAACTGAACTCGTCTTTTTGATCCGATCAGAAATTTCTTTCCAAGAAGAAATCCCTCCGCCAGATCTAGGCGCAGTTTCATTCCGACTAAAAAAAGAATAGCCGGAATCTTCTTCGGTTCGAATAGACTGGATCATTCTATTAAATTGATCCGCTAAACTTCCGATCTCATCCCAAGCTTCCGGATGTAATTCTCTTTGTAGATCTCCTTCGGTAGCAAGTTCCAACGCGGAATATAATCTATCCAAAGGATGGATCACAAAAAATGAGAAAAACGAATTGATCGCTATGGAAAAAAGAAGAAGGCAAACTAAAAATGCGAGGACCGGTTTTTTCAGTAATCCGGTCTCGAAAGCCAAGAACTCCTGGTAAGGAATTCCAATCTCTTTCATTTGGGTTTTACCCGGAGATTTTTGGATTATGGAATAATAATATTCCCCCATCGCAAGTCCAGGGATCCTTCTGAAACGAGGCTCTCCTTCCGGAACTAGTTCCCTCATTTGGTCCAATGTAAAATTGCGTAAAGCCTCCCCTTCTGCAGAAGAGTTTTTAACGGAGCCGGAGAGTATTTTTAAAAATAATGCAAACTTCTCCTCTTTGCCATCGGGAGAGATCTGTTCCAAAATCCCTTCGCGGATATCCTTAGGAGGAAGATTCCTGATCTTTTTACGGACCTTCTCCAAAGATTTGGAGAAGTTAATTAAATTTTCAGAATATTTCTCCGAACCTTTCAAAGACTCGGCAACTTTTGCATAAGAAGGGAATTCTTTATTCAAAGCGGAAGGATTATTCCAAACAAAAGAAAGTATCAGGTCCCTTTTAGATTCTGCGAAAAAAGAAGTCTCCAATCCCCCTGATGTTGTTAGAACAAATCCGTCATTGTCTTGTACGGAAAGTAAATAAGAATCAGGAGATAGATCTTGTGCCTTTAATCTTTCTTTAACTGTTTCATTAAAAGATTCTAATCCAGGCTGTAAAAACAACCAGCTACTTCCTTGGAATACGAATAATACTAATAATACGATCCCGAGTAAAATCGGAGATCTAAGGCTGAAAGCTTCTCCGGAGGCCCTTAAATGGATCAGCCACGCTAAAAATAATGCAGTCAGAAAAATCGGGTTCCAAAAGGAAAGTCCGATGGCTCTGTCCAAAGGATAAGCGATCTCTTTTAGATGAAAAAGTATCGTAGTTCCAAGAAGAAGTAAAAAAGGAACCCAAAGAGAAAGAGCCATTAGTTGAATATCCGATCTATGAGCTTGAAAACCTCTCCAAACTCCGAACAACAATATTATGGAAACATAAATAACTCCGAACCAAAAGATCACTCTTTCGTCCGCTCTATGGATTACGTCGTAGACTCCTCCGCCAAAATCATAAACAGGTTTGGCAAATATTGTTCCCACTATATGTAAGACCAATATACTTAATGCCAGAAAATATCCGGCACCTAATAGGATCCTTCCTGTCTTCTCGGAGGCTTGTGAATTCAGCAGGAAAAAGTATAAGCATAGATGGGCGCAGAGTAAAAACGCGGAAGGAAGCGAAAGCCATCTATGCAAAAAAGAAAGAGGATGAAAAAAAGAAGTCCCGAGCAAAAATGAAAGCTCGAGTAACGCGCAATATAAGAATACCCAGCCTAAATGTAAGGTTGTTTCATATTTTTCCTTTCTAATTAGAAGAAAAAAAGCGCAGAGCCCGGAAAGAAGAAATCCGGTAAGATAACTGACGCTGGAAAAAGTTAAAACAACCATGATGGATCAAAGCATCATTTCACACAGATAACTGCGAATTTGTTTGTGCTGGGACTTGGAGAAAAATCCCCGCTGCCTAAGTTTACGGTCATATAATCCCCTTTGTCTCCTGCAGCACTTGTGGACCAAAATAATCCGATTGTTTTGATCTTTTTATCCGCTCTTTTAGAGAATGTCTTAAGCTCTTCCTTGTCCGGAAGTCTCTTTCTTCTGGAGGAACAATAACGAACTGCATCTTCCCAGGCTACAGGAGATCCAGCTTCTTCATCCCAACCATGTTTTCCATAAACGGGAGTTTTATCTAAATATTCCTGAACTATAAAATATCCGAAAAATACGATCAATGCGACTGCGAGAAATCCGATCACTTTTACGAGAGTTCCTGAACTTCCTCCGGATTGATGAGGAGCCTTCATTGGAAGTTCTTTCATCGTTTCTGAAATTTTAGTAGCTACAGTATGTTGCTGCTGACGATTCGGGCGACCATGCTCCGGTCTTTTTTTCTGCTGATGGCCGCGGTTTCCTCCGCCTGGATGTTTGTGGGAAGATTCTTGTTTTTTATTCCCGGAAGTTTTGCGGGGAGGCTTACGACGGTTCGCCATAAAGTGGGTTATCCTTTCAGTCGATGGATTTGGACCTATTTATTCTAAAAGGTCCTAAACGAATTTTAAAATCGTCTGTAAAAGAATCTCTACCAAGACTAGCTCATTTAGTAAAGAAAAAACCGCCAGGCGGAAAGGAAAGCCCCTACACATACTTAAAAAAGGTCGAATGTTTCCAGTATAGCCGAAAGGATTGTCCCAGAATGCAGACGATTCGAATCGGATTAATTGGCGCAGGCACTGTCGGCTCAGGAGTTCTTAAAATTCTTTCGGAAGAATCCGCAAGATTCGAAAAAGAATACGGTATCTCCCTAAATGTACATACTATTTGTACTAGAACTCCCTCAAAAATCGCCCCTATTTCGAAATTATTTTCTAAAGTAAAAATAACAGACGATTACAAACAAGTGGTGGGAAACCCCGAAATCGATACAATCATCGAACTTGTAGGAGGTACAACAATCTCCGAAGAGATCGTATTGGGTGCCTTACAATCCAAACAGACCGTAATCACCGCTAATAAAGCACTCCTTTCCGAGAAAGGAGAGATCATTTATAGAACTGCAGAAGAAAACCAAACAGAAATCGGATTCGAAGCTTCCGTCGGAGGTTCTATTCCGATCATCCGAGCCATACGAAATTGTTTGGCGGGCGATAAGGTTTTAGGACTTTACGGGATCTTAAATGGAACAACTAACTTCATTCTTTCCAAAATGGAAACGGAAGGTTTAGACTATAAAGAAGCTCTCAAACTTGCTCAGGAAAAGGGATTTGCAGAAGCGGATCCAAGCTTCGATGTAGAAGGTATAGATACCGCGCATAAGATCAGCATTTTAGGATCCCTGGCCTTCGGAGAAAAAATACCCTTACAGAACATAGTTGTAGAAGGTATAACAAAGATTACACGATTAGATATAGCATTCGCTTCTGATCTTGGCTATAGGATCAAGTTACTCGGCCTTGTAAGAAAATTAGATGGCAAAGTAGAAGCAAGGGTCCAACCTGTAATGATCCCAAAACACCATGCATTCGCAAGCGTGATGAATGAGACAAATGCAGTGTATTATAAGACTGCATTTGCCGGTCCGGGTCTGATCGTAGGAAAAGGTGCAGGCGCATTGCCTACCGCTTCCGCAGTGGTTTCCGATCTGATCTATTACAGCTCAAGACGGGGCAAAAATCTTCCGATGGAAAAGAACAGATTTCCAAAAGCTTCCATATCGGAAGCTAACCAAACAGAGGCTAGATATTATCTGAGATTTAATACCTTGGACCAACCAGGGGTTTTGGCGGAAATTGCAAAAGATTTGGGAACAAACGGAGTATCTATTTCTTCTGTTCGCCAAAACGAATCTGAAAAGGAACCTGCAGAAGTAGTCGTGGTCACACATCCGTGTGTCGAAGCTTCCATTTCTGCGTCTTTAGGAAGGATAGATGCTTCCGAAGTGGTATTAGAACCCTCGGTCGCAATCCGCTTGGAAGACAAATTGTAAAGTATGAACGAATTCCCCTGCACATTATCCTTACATGAAGGATTCGGGGATTCACATTTGGATTTATTTTTGGATATTGACGGAAATTCTCGTCTAATCACCTTCGGAACAGTCGCTTCTTATTGGGATTTGCTCCAAAGTGGATCGAAAATAACTTTTCAAAGAAAGAATGATCACAGAAGGATCTATCTGGACTTAGAAGGCGAAATCGAAGAGAAGGGACGACTTAGGATACTTTACCGTGGATCCGCCAAAACGGATTCTAAACCGGAAGAAGTCTCCGGATGGACGGAATTGACAGCCACCATCATAGACGGAACAATGATGTTTTAACGCGGATCGGGATAAAATGGCAAAAACGGAATTCGAAGGCCTTTACATAGAAACTAAAAGAGACTCCGTCGGAGACAAAGAAGTTTTAGTCGTCATCATGAACGGAAAAGTGACGAATTCGAACGCTTTCGAAATTTCCAGAAAGATCAATTTCGTTTTCGACGAAGGGATCTACGAGATCATCTTAGATCTTTCTTCTTTGGAATATATCAATAGTGTTGGAGTTGCGACTCTTCTAACCTTGATCAAAACTGTAGACCAGCATAACGGAAAGATAGTGATCGGCGGATTGAATCACTTTTTAGAGAATGTGATCCGATTGATGGAATTACCTAAAAAAGTGGCGATCTATCATACTCTGGACGAAGCCAAAGCAGTCTTTAAATAATCTTATCTAATACTCTCTTGTTTAGAAAGAATATCCAAATATTCTAAAATACCTTTAGCAATGGTCTCCTTAGAAGCGGGACCAATCTCTTTTTTAGAACCTTCTTTTCCGAAAATAATCACGCTAGTATCCAAATCTCCAAAACCTTTGGAGTCCTTGCCTACGTAATTCCCTACGATAAAATCCAGATTTTTCTTCCTGAGTTTACCGAGCGCATTTTGATCCAATAGATCCGTTTCTGCGGAGAAGCCTATACGAAGCACATCTTTCAGATTTTCTGCTTCGATCTTTTCATGAACGGAAACAAGTATGTCCGGATTTTTGATCAGCTCCAGAACTAAGGTGTCGCTGCCTTCTTCTTTTTTGATCTTGGATTCGTTTGCATTTTTAGGACGAAAATCTGCGGGAGCAGCGGCCATTATTAGAATGGAAGAAGAATCCATTTCTTTCAGAACCGCGTCTCTCATTTCCAGAGTGGTTTCTACCTTTACAACTCTTGCACCCTTAGGATCGGAATATTTTGGCTCGGTTAACCCGCGAATATAAACTACATCTTTTACTAAGTGTGCCGCTTCTTCTGCCAAACAATATCCCATTTTTCCGGAAGACGCATTAGAAATAAAACGTACAGGATCGATCCACTCTCTAGTGGGTCCTGAGCTTATTATAATTTTTGAATATTTAGCCAAGATCAAACATCTTATTTAGAAGTTTTCAGATACAATTCCAGAATTTTTTTTTGCATTACCGGAACGTCAGCCAGTTTGCCGTAACCTTCGTCACCGCAGACCACTACTCCTTCCTGAGGATCTAGAATAATTACTCCGTCTTCTTTCAAACGTGCGAGATTCCTTTGAGTAGCCGGATGAGTGAACATATTCGGATTCATTGCAGGAGCGACCAACACAGGACATTTCGCAGCAAGATAGGTAGAAGTTACAAGATCGTCGGCAATTCCATTAGCCATTTTTGCGATAAGATTTGCCGTAGCAGGAACAACCGCTATCACAGCTGCACGATTTCTCGCATCGATATGCGCCATTCCCTGCTCATATTCGTCTACCTGGACTTTTTTGCCAGTAAGAGCCTCGAATGTGATCGGACCTATAAACTTGGTGGCATTCTGGGTCATGATCACGGAAACAGGATAACCTTCTTTGGTAAGATTACGCACCAGTTCACATGCCCTAAAGGCCGCGATACTTCCGCTGACTGCGATTAGAATATCCTTTTTATCCATAGTACAGATCCAAAACCGATCTATTAGATTTACAACTTAAATCGCAAAGGAAGAAGGAGCGGAAAGCCTTGTAAAACGGACGGTCATTATCTTGTTTCCGTCCATTTTTTCTACGGTCAGTTTACCTACAGGGATCGCGACTTCAGTTCCTTCCTTAGGCATATCCTCTAACTTCTCTAAAATAAAACCTGCAATTGTGCGGATATCGTTTAGCTCTTCTTCTTCGATACCTGTTAGGATCTCTTTTAATTCGTCTAACTCGGTTTCTCCATCTATGTCGAATGCATCCGGAGAATGTGATGGAACGGCGTCCGTTTCATGATCGTCAGTCTCGTCCCGAATTTCACCGAAAACTTCTTCTACTATGTCTTCCATAGTAAGTAGTCCGGAAACTCCGCCATACTCGTCGATCACGATCGCCATATGTTGTTTTGCGACCCGCAATTTCTGAAGCACCTTCTCTATCGACATACCTTCCGGAACCACGATAGGGGGCTGCATGATTGTAGTGACTTTTGCTTTCTTATTTCGTTTAGATTCGGAAAGCCAAGCTAAGAAAGCCTGAACGTGAATGATACCTACTATATTATCGGTAGTCCCGTCATACACAGGATATCTGGAAAAATGATGTTCCGCGATAATAGAAAGAACTCCATCCATCTGGCTGTCCGCAGGGATTCCCACAATGCTCAAACGATGAGTCATCACATCCTTCGCCAAATGTTCGGAGAACTGGAAAGTATTTTGGATGATCTGAAATTCTTCCTGATCAATATTTCCCTGTTTATTCTGCTCCTGGATCAAGATCATCAATTCTTCCGGAGAATGAATGATACGATGAGAATCTTCCTTAAACCCGATCATCTTGAGCATAAAAGATGTGAGCCCATTTAAGAAAAACGTAATAGGGAAGAATAAATAATAAAAAAAGAATATAGGAGCACTTGTCACCAAGGCCAAGGTTTCCGTCTTCTGGATCGCTACCGTTTTAGGAAGAAGTTCTCCCAAAAGAATATGCAAAAACGTGATCAGCGCAAATGAGATCGCTACCGCAACACCATGAACAGTTAAGTCCGAATCAGGATAACCTGCGTAATGAAAAATAGGTTCTATCCAACTGGATAGATAACCTTCTCCCACCCAACCTAAGAGTAAGCTTGCGATTGTGATCCCAACCTGACATACCGAGAGCATATCGTTCAACATGCTGGCTGCTTTTTTTGTAAGTGCAGCCATAGGCCTGCCGTCTCTGATCAATTCTTCCAAACGAGAAGGCCTGATCGAGACTAGAGCAAATTCTGCAGATACAAAAAATCCGTTCGCAAAAATAAGAAGAAGTATTACTAAAAATCCAATCACGTCCATTAACGACAAAATCTTTCGAATGTCAGATTTAGGCGGATTGCTAGATCGAAAGAATAAAACAAGGTGGGAAAAATATGGCTTTTGTCCGGAAAAATCCGGCTTCTACTATCGGGGTCCATCTATCTGTGATACCATCCCTGAAAAACGGTGCATTGTCGAGTGTTTTGAAGGTGAAAAAATGAAAATTTCCCCTTTTACCGAGCGAAGTTTAACTAGGTTATTCTGCGTTTCGGACCATTTTGAGGACTCTGGAATTCAGGTTCGGGTCCCCATTTTCATTCGCAAGTCTTTCTAATAAATTTATGTCGGATTCAGACTCAGGATTCCAGTATTTAACAAAATAAAGGCGAGAAGTTCCTACGGATAACCAGAATCTTGCCCAATCCAAGAAGTCCTCGGACTTATCTCCCCAGCCTGAACCGCTAAGTGAATCCTTTGTAAATGCGATCCTATCCGGCAAATTCCTGAAATCTAATCTACGTTTTGCCTTTCTGAAAGAAATAGAATCGGACCCGCATGACCATTCATAATCCCTAAGACCGTTAGGAGATTTAGAAGTCACCTTCATATTCCAAACAAGCAGAGCAGACTTACCTTGGAGCAATTTGGATCCATCGTAATATTGTAATGGAAAGGATTGCCACCCTAGATGGCCATCCCCTTCCGGAAGATTTTTAGGGAAAAGATTCTCACAAGCAGGACCGAATACTTTTTTAGCGGAATCCGACTCGTCCCTTTTATCAAAACGAAGGAATAACTTAATTTCAGAATCAGGGAATTCTTTTCTCAGATATTCCGCTGCTTCGACCCCGGGAGAATTCAGATAAATCTGGACTTTATCCTTTTTAGAAAAGGACTCCATGGTACTTCTAAAAGCTGACTGAGCAGTATAGCTGGTAGGATTATCCGTATTCAACTCTCTTGATTCCAGCTCGGAAGAATCTCCGTCTTTATGAAATAGAAATACTCTCTTATCCTTCACAAAAACTGCGATCAATGGATGAGTTAACTTTTTGAAATTTGCATTTTTAAGAGGATCCGATTCTTCTCTAATGCGGGCAGATTCCTTGGTTCTCATTTCAGACCAAGCAGATTTCCAAGGTTCTCTTCCAGGAGGATAAAACCCTTTATATCTAGAAATTCTATTATGAGTTTTAAGGATCGCGAGATCGGGAGGAGAATCCTCTTCCTGAAGTTCCGAATTTTCCTCATAATGGATCATAAAAGATAGAAGATCATTTGTATAACCATGTCTGGTATAAAAATCGATAGCGGAATTCTCTAAACTTTTGCTTCCGAAAGAAGGAGGAAGATAATTTTTGATCTCAAAAGTTTTATCATCCGTATGACCGGATGCGGAAATTTTAAGAGCCTGGTCTAAGAAACTTTTTACTCCTCTTAGATTAGAGGATTCTTTATGAGAAAGGAATAATCCATTCAATCGGATCCATTCTTCTTTATATGAAGGATCTTCTTTTAGGATCCCGCCTGCTTTAGTGAATTCTATGATAGCTTTTCTAAGATTATTCGTTTTTAATTGCAAGAATCCATGGAGTAATGTAGCGGAATATTCTACTCTTCTCCACCCTTTACTTTGAGCAAGAAAGCTTAAGTCCATCGCAAGTTTGGAAGCAACTTCCGGTTCATCTTCCGAGAGTATTTGAATAATTCTTAATTTAGTAAATAGATCGTCTTCCGTCAGATTTTTAGGAGTGCTAACCGACTGAAGAGCGTCCACTGCTTTGTGAGAATTTTTAGATTTCCAAACTGCAACGGACACTAAATCACGAGCGCTATTGATCGGGATAGGTTCCCCTAAAAATGGATGAAGTATCTTAGTGGACCAATGTAAAAAATCCAAATTCAAATAATATTCTAAAGCTCTTGCAGGCTCACCTTGCAGATAAGCGAGAGTTCCTAACTTTAGATATAATGAATTCTTATAAGCGGGAGCCATCTCCCCTTGTCTTTCTATAATATACTTTAAAACTTTTTCGGCAGAATTAGGATCTCCATCTACCAAATAGTAATACGCCAATTTTTCGTAAGAATGAGAAAGCATTCTCCCGCCTAAATTTTCGGAAACAATCCCTATTTTAGAAAATTGGATCGCATCTCTGGCAAATCCTAACTCCGAAAGATAATCCGCAATATTAGGAAGAAAATTAGATAAAAAAGGAATATGTTTTAGTTCCTTCTCCTCTGGATCAGTAACTCCAGGAAAAGGAGAAAGTATTCTTTGTAGATTTGTATATTCCCTATCATGATTCGGATCCGAAAGTTTGAAATCCGCCATATAACTTCCGAGACGAAGCATCCTACAAAGTGAATAATATTGTTTTTTAGGGGAACATTTGATCTTATCTGCAGGCTTTTTATGAAGAAGAACGTTACGTGCGGATTCCACCAATTCTTTTTGATATGTGTCCCCCGCAGGAGGATTCCAAACTTTTAGGAAATTTTCCCCATTCGTCTTTTTGGAGAAGTAGATATCCTGGAAATAAAGCAGAAGAACTTCTGCGAAGCCCAGATCTTTTTCCTTTCGGATAGAATTGATCAGATTGGAAAATTTTCCCGAATCCTTGTTTAGAAGTAAATACTCTCCCGCTAAAAGTGCATATTCCGATTTTTGGACCGCATTCAGACCTTCCGGAAAGGAATTAAAATCCGTTTCTTTGGTCAGGACGTTTTTGCCATCCATCAAAAGATAAAAATTACCAGGCGAGCCTGTCCAACCGTAGTCATTACGGCTCTGAGCGGAGAGAGATGTACAAAAAGAACAGAATGAAATTAATAAAAACGGAATATACCTGAAAATTAGGCTAATAAAGCCTATATTACGAATATTTAAAATTGCATTTTGCAAGGGAATCGATCGCGATTTAAGAGCGGTTTATAGACCTTCTCTTTTTAAGTCCCGGCCCATTAAATCTCTAACAACCTCCTTCGGATTCTTATGCTCGTAAAGCATTTTATACACCTCGGTGGTGATGGCCATTTCGATACCTAATTTCTGGGATAATTCAAATCCACTTTTGGCAGTTTTTACCCCTTCTGCAACTTCGACCATGCCGCCTAAAATAGAATCCAGACTTTCTCCCTTTCCCAATCTAAAACCGACCGTCCTGTTTCTGGAAGCATCTCCGCAACAAGTTAAGATCAAATCTCCCATTCCGGAAGGTCCTAAGAATGTAAGAGGATCTGCCCCCAATTTGACTCCTAGTCTGGAAATTTCGGTTAGTCCTCTGGTGATCAAAGCGGCTCTAGTATTCTGACCGAATCCTAATCCGTCGGAAACTCCTGCTGCAATTGCGATCACATTCTTCAAAGAACCGCCAACCTCTACTCCGACCACATCCGGAGTCCAATAGGTCCTAAAATAAGTGAAACTGAATATTTCCTGCACCTTTCTTGCGGTCGCTTCATTCTTAGATGCGATACTCACTATCGTAGGTACACGTTTGACCAACTCTTTTGCAAAACTAGGTCCGGAAAGATAAGACAATCTGCTATGAAATTTACCTGGAAGTTCCGCTTCAAAAATTTCGGAAACCAATCTAAGACTTCCGTTCTCTATTCCTTTACTTGCGGAAACGATAGGAGCCTTTTCAGGCAGAAAAGATTTAATCTCTTTTAGAATATCTGTGATTGCGTGAGAAGGAGGAGCAGAAACGATCATGTCCTTGTCGCGGACGGCTTCTTCTAAACTTGTACTTCCTTTTAAATTTTTAGGAAGATCTATGCCTGGTAGATATTTTTCATTCCGATGGTTCTCATTAATCTCTTGGATTAATCCGGAGTTCCTTCCCCAAATGGTAACATCATAACCTTTGTCCGCAAGCAACACACCTAAAGAAGACCCAAAACTTCCAGATCCGATAACGCCGATTTGCATGAGATACCCTTTCCCCGACTAACCCTAAGGAGTGATGATCCTGACCTGGAAAGCCTAAACGGCAAGAAAAAAAAGCGGGGAAAAAGGAAGGTCATTCCATTCTTATTTTGGTATAAAACAGAAATGAAGTTTACCGAGCAAATCCGGAGGATTAATTTTGTTCTTCCATGCTCGATTTGCGGAAACTTTCGGGATTCAATCTTTTAGATTTTCTCACGGGAAAAAATTCCTTCGAAGAAAAAGCCTTAAAGAGCAATTACAGGATCGCCGTTCTACTTCATTCTTTGAATAAGGTTCTGCAAAAAAAAGTGGTAGAAGGAACGGAAGATCTGGAGTCCCTAGTGATGGATTCCGGTCGGGGTGTTTTATACCTTTCCGGACATTATTCCATCCAAGGACTTGCCTGGTCCAAAATTTTAAGAACGAATCATATCAGATACAAACTCTCCTTACGACCTGTAAAGGTGGATGGAAACAGAGTTGTGTTCAGGATAGAAGCGTTTAGACTCTATGATCATAACCCAAGGTCCATAGATCCGATACGGATTTTTTCCAAAGTTTTCAAATTCCATAGAAAATTAATATTAGAAGAGATAGTCGAAGAAATTCCGGAAATACTATCCCTTACGGATATAGGAAACGAGATCAGAGTAGATCTGAATTATTTTTTAGCGGAAATTCCGGAAGTAGCTGGAGCAGTTTCAGTCCAAAAGGTAATCCCCGAAAAAGGAAACGTATTCTTATTCGTGCGCTCCAATACGATTTTAAAACCATTATTGGATTTTTTTGGTCCGGATTATCTAAGAATAGAACCGATTTCGGAGAACGAAGACAGCATGCTGATGTTGTGGAGGGATTAGAAAGATTGGACATTATCGTGGGTTTTTCAAGAATAAGTATAGAAAGGGTCGAACGGCTTCAAGTCGTTTAACATAAAATTAGGATAAGTCCAAATGAGGATCATTTACCTCACCGATATCCACGACGGACTCAGAGGATTGAAAGAAGTCCTTCTAGGAACCGAATGCGACTTGTACCTTTTCTCCGGCGACATCATCTACAAAGCCTTTTTTAACCCAGAACGTATCATCGAATTTGTAACACTCCAAGAAGACATGTATCGTATCATGGATGATATCAAAGAAGAGATCAATCCTTACGATTATGCAACCAGAGCAGTACGTTTTCCGGAGAAGTACCAACCAAACGTGGTAGAAAAATCCCACGATTACAGACGGTTATTCCACCAAGCCGCAAAAACGATGAAGGAAAAATACGAACTCATCGAGATCATCATCCAAAAATACGCAAAAGCTCCTGTCTGGTTATTGCCGGGAAATTATGATATAGATCTTCAATACTCCGCGTTATACGAAAGAGACCTGCATAGAAAAACCTTCGATATGGGAGGATTAAAATTTGCAGGTTATGGTGGAGCTCCTGTAATCACCTCGGGGATTCCAGAAAAGTTAGCCGTAAAATTCCACGAGTATAATCGTAACGGGAAAAATTACAGCGAACCGGAAGATTTCTTCAAAGAAGAAAATCCGGATGTAGTTGTGATCCATAATCCTGCGTACGGATTTTTAGATAAGATCCCTAGTTTTGGAAATGTAGGTTCCCAAGGGATCAGAAGATATTTAGATGATTATTCTCCTGCCTTAGTTGTCTCAGGTCATGTTCACGAAGACCAAGGGATCATAAAAAAAGGAAAAACAGTGTTTTTGAATCCTTCTAATTTCGGACCAGTTGATTCAGTCTTCGGATTTCAACCTGGAGGCTTCTTCTCTGAAATAGAAATAGAAAACAATCTTGTAAAAAATGTAAAACTGAATAGACTATCGGATCACTCAATTCGCCATCTTTTAGAAGTCGATTGCTCAGGAGACAAGTTAGAGCTTGTCCATGCAAGTAGCGACTCGGAAGTTCCGGCGGAAGATTTTATCCGATAGTTATGACTCTTCCCAAACTAAGTTCAAACTCCAATATTATAAAATTTTTAGGTCTAAAAAAATTTTTCAGATCTCACGAGACAGGAGTCTCCAGGGAAAGAATAGAAGATTTCAAAAAATTTAATAAACTTATCAACTATGGAGGAGACGAGGTAGCATTCGATATCTTGGGTTCCTTAAATTTTGGACAGGCCACAACTGATTCCGACACGGATATAGTGATGTATACCAGATGTGAAGAAGGTAGAATGGGAGAATGTGGACTTGAAAATTGTTATAAAATTGCACTTTTCAAACATATGTTCCTGAACCTGGTTACCTTCGAACATAATTCTCAAGCTTATAAACTGGAAATCGTAGATTGTATCAACCTGAACCAATTAGAAAAAGATATAAAAGATAAGAATGCCGACTCTGCATTGCTCATCCGTTTTTGTTTTTACAGATCCATTTGTAGAGGAGTGAATCGTAGGCTTCTCCATAAATACGAAAACATGATCTCTGAAAATCTTCCTCTTTGGGAAAAAATTTCAGAATCGTTGGAAGAATGTTTTGAAGGAATTATTAAATCTTCCCAGCACACCTATTCTTTTCATAAATACGCAGGAAGATTAGCTGATAAGGGAATTAAATTGCCCGGCTCCATGGCGGAGAAAATAAAGGATTATTTAAAACAATGATCACCTTTCTTACCTTAGTTGCTTGTTTAGCAGCCGCTGCTATCTTCTTCCATGTTTTATATACGGTAGATACAAAACGTTTGGATAAAAAGGATTCCAAACGACCTAAAGACAATGATTACGGAAATCCAAGAAAGGTTTACGGTGGGAATTGGGATCCGAATGTTCCCCGCCCCAGACTTTGTCCTGTATGTGGTCGGTTTTTGGCTAAGAATGAATACTTATACGCAGTTCTTTTTGAACCTGCAACTCCAGGAGCAAAACGACAAGCGCGGATTTATGGTTGCCGCTACTGTTACCTAGGATTGGATGATTCAAGTTCGGCTCCGGAGGAGATGGTGCAAAATTCTCCTCAACCGAAACCAGTCCAGGATGAAGAACTCGGTCTCTGATAAAAAAAAATCTGATATTTCCCTAAGCAGCTCCATCGGAGTCGTCAAAGGTGTCGGCCTAAAAAAGTTGGAAGTTTTGGAATCCGTAGGGATCAAAACTATCCAAGATCTTTTAGGATGGTTTCCGCGTAGATATTTAGATCGGAACTTAACGGAAAATATCCTTCTCAAACAAGGAGAATCTGTTACCTTAATTTTAGAAGTAATCGATTCTTATCTGGCTCACGGAAAAAAATCCAGACTTGTAGTTTCCGCAAAAACAAAAAACAACGAACCGATCAGTTTAGTTTTCTTCAGAGGGATCCAATTTTTCCGCAGGGTTTTTCAACCGGGAATCCTAGTAGCTGTGACCGGCAAACTGGAATATTTTAGAGGATTCCAACTCATGCATCCTGACTATGAGGTTCTATCTTATGGTGGGAATTCCGACATTTCTGAAGATGATCTTCCGGAAAGTATTCATACAGGGCGGATCATTCCGCTTTATCCTACAACGGAAGCAATGAGAGATGAACATCTCAATTCCAGAGAACTTCGTAAATTAATCCATTTTGCATTAAAACTTTTAGAAGGTAGAATTCAGGAAATTCTACCGGCACAAGTAGTTCAAAAAAGAAATCTGATGGATCGTGCCCAAGCTTATAATGAGATCCATTTTCCTACAGAAGACGAACAATTAGGAAGAGCAAGGACCAGATTCAAATACGAAGAATTATATTATTTCAATCTTCTGATAGAATACAAACGTTCTCAAAGAGCAAAAGTACCTAGAATTTTATGGCCTCTTCCTGAATCTAAAACCGCAAAGGATCTGATCAAAAATCTACCTTTCGAGTTAACTCCGGACCAAAAAGAAAGCCTCGCAAAAATTTCAGAATGGACCAAGTCGGATACTCCAGCTGCGATCCTATTACAAGGGGATGTTGGTTCCGGAAAAACCTTGGTAGCACTCCTAACTGCACTAAAATACACAGACAATCAGGTCCAGGTCTGCATGGTGGCCCCTACTGAAATTTTAGCCAGACAACATTATCAAACTGTAATGAATTTTTTAGGAAATATGCCTTTCCTTAGAATAGAACTTTTAGTAGGAAAAGAGCCTAAAAAAAACAGAGCAGAAAAAATATTCAGGATCAAAACGGGAGAATCATTATTTATCATAGGGACTCATAGTGTTTTCCAGGAAGATGTGGTCTTCAAAGATCTGGGACTTGCAATCATAGACGAACAACATAAATTCGGAGTGGAACAAAGAGAAACATTAAGAGCCAAAGGAAAAAACCCTGATATTCTCGCAATGACAGCTACTCCAATTCCGAGAACACTTTGTCTTACTTTATACGGTGACTTGGAATTAGTGACCTTAAAAAATCGTCCAGCCGGTAGAATCCCTATCAAAACATTATGGTTCACTGAAGGAAAAAGATCCGGAGTATATAAATCCATACAAAAGTACGTCTCCCAAGGAAGGCAATGTTATATAGTTTATCCATTGGTAGAAGAATCCGAAAAATCGGATCTTAAATCCTGTATAGAAGCATACGAAACATTAAGAAAAGATGTTTTTCCAGAATTCAAAGTAGGGCTTCTCCACGGAAAAATGGAAACTTCCGAAAAAGATAGGATCATGAAATTATTCCAACAAAATGAGATCCAAATCTTAGTCAGTACTACCGTGATAGAAGTAGGAGTAGATGTCCCGAATGCCTCCGTAATGGTCATAGAACATTCGGATAGATTCGGGATCTCACAACTTCACCAGCTAAGAGGACGTGTAGGTCGGGGAAAACACGAGAGCTTTTGTATCTTAATTTCGGACTCCAAAATTACGGAAGAAGCAAGATATCGCATCCAAGCCTTGGTAGATTCTGATGATGGCTTCTTCTTGTCCGAGGCTGACCTGAAATTGAGAGGCCCTGGAGAACTTTTAGGCGTAAGACAAAGTGGATTACCGGACTTTAAGATCGCTGACTTAAGAGAAGATAGTCAATGGATCGAGATCTCTAGAGAAGATGCAAATCAATTTGGGAATTTGGGAGATCTGGAAAAATCGGAAATCGTTTCTAGATTTTCGGAAGGCGCTTTATTGTTTTCTAATTGAGTGGAAGAGTTTTCGGCCGACTTACAATTTTCAGTCGGCCGAAAATCGATGATCTAAAGAACGGATCAGTAGATAAATGGAATGATCGTTGCTCTAGGGTTTAAGTCGCAAGTAAAACCACCTAAATCCACAGTGATCAAGTTGATAATTAATGCTTCGTTCGCACAATCGTCAACATCAGCTTTGTTATAGTATTTATCTTCTTCTACTTTTGCTAATTGAGGAGCAAGAATAGAAAGAACTTCGAAACCGCCCACTGCGGATCCAATAACTGCACTTGTCAGAATGATACTTTTTGCTTCCTTTCCATCTACGGTGTCTGGATAAGACAGACCAATTGCATCAAATAAAACGCAATTAAACGTTAGGAACAGGGGCAGAAGAAGAGTGATGATTTTTTTCATCCAGGGTTCTCCCAATTTGTTTTTTACAAAAAATTTCCAATTAGAGCTTAACTTCAACCGAATTTCGAAAGTAAAGCAATACAAATTTCCGGATTTCAAGGCCCGAGTTTGTCATAAAGTCCCGGAAATTTCTGTAGTAGCATTTGTGTCTTAAACAAATCAGGGCTACTAGAAAATCCCTTTTCCCCAAGTTGCCTAAGAAGAATATGGAATTATGCCGTTCCTATTCCGATGTTTAGTACTTGTTCTGATTTTTGGTATCTTCTCTTTATCTTCACAAACAACAGAAGAAACCTACCAAGGTGTCTCGGAAACTGCTTACCTGATCGGAGATTTCCCTAAGGAGAAAGCACTCGTTTCTTTTACAAATCCAGGAGATCCAAGACAATTTTTTCTAAGAAAAGAAACCAAGGCTGCATTTATAAAATTAAAAGAAGAATATAAAAAGGACCATCCGCAAGAAAGACAAGAGCCTTTTTTGATTTCAGCACATAGATCTTTTGCGGACCAAAAATCAATTTGGGAAGATAAATATTCCGGAAAAAAGAAGATGAGAGAACCCGTAAAAGACAAAACTCCTTCTCAGATCATTTCCTTAATTTTAGAATTTTCCAGCGCACCAGGCACTTCTCGCCACCATTGGGGAACAGACATTGATATTAATGCTCTGGAAAACTCCTATTTTGAAAAAGGAGGAAGAGGTGAAACATTCTATAATTGGATGAGGAAAAATGCTCACAGATTTGGATTCTGCCAGCCTTATTCTCCCAAATCGGAAAGAGCCGGAAAAGGTTATAATGAAGAGAAATGGCATTGGTCTTATGCTCCTCTTTCTAATAAATTCCAAAGAGCTTGGGCGGATGCTTATAAAAAGGGAAAATTAAATTTTAAAGGAAAATTCCAGGGATCGGATTTTTTGGGAGATCTTCCCCTGGAATATGTTACTTCTATCAATCCGGAATGTGCAAGGATAGATTAAGATAAAGTCGTGTTGGAGGTCCAACACGCTAAACTTTCGATTATCTGTGGTTCATTACACCACGATCACTATTCCTGAAGAACTTAATGATCTGTAGAACTTCAGGAGGATGACCCGATTCCTTCTCCAATTGATCCAATGCTGTTCTATAATTCAGTCCTGAATGATAGATTACTTTGTATGCATTCTTGATCGCAGCTCTTGTTTCAGGAGAAAATCCACCTCTTTTCAAACCGACAGTATTTAAACCAATGATCGTACAAGGGTTTCCGTCAGCAGTTGCAAAAGGAGGAACGTCCTGAACAACTTTAGAACAACCTGCAACCATTGCATAGTCGCCCACAAAACAAAATTGGTGAACTGCAACTAAACCGGAAATAAATGCCTTATTACCTACAGTAACATGTCCTGCCAAAACAAGACCATGAGTTAGAATATTATCATCTCCTAAAATACAATCATGACCTACATGGACACTTCCCATCATATAGTTCCTGTTTCCGATAATAGTAGGAGAATCTACCTTAGTTCCTCTGTGAATATTGGAGTATTCCTTAAAAGTATTATTATCTCCGATGATCGTTTTGCTAGCAGTGTTTGGATCGAAGCCCAAATCCTGAGGATTTACTCCGATCACTGCTCCATGATGGACTTTGTTAAATTTACCAAATTTAGTGCCTGCGAAAATTCGGGCTCCGGTCTCGATCACGGTCCCTTCGCCGATTACCACATCTTTCTCTATAATTGTATACGCACCGACTTCGACGGACTCGTGTAGTTCCGCTTTCGAATCGACGATGGCTGTTGGGTGAATTTTCATTAAGTTTCGCCTCTTAAATCTTCCATAATACGAAAATCGACGTGGATTTTTTATTCAAGCTATAAATAATTGGGGTCGGTAAACGGTCCGGGGCTTCGTCGAATTTGGGAAGCCGCATACATTTACCAAACGCGGTTCGGGTAGGAGAATTCTATGTTAGTGGATTGGTCTCGTCTGGATTCCCTAAAACAAGGCGATGATGAAGATGATATTATTTGGCTGGAAGAAATGGTACGTTCTTTACGCAAGAACATGAACAGCCGTTTAGAAAATATCAAAAGTTTCACTGAAGAAAAGAAAAGCGTAGAACTCCAAGCAGAATTACACCAGACAAAAGGTGTCGCAGCAAATTTTGGGCTCGCAGCAGTTCAGAAGAATGTTACGGAGGCTGAGCTGAAATTGAAGGAAGGAAACTTAGAAGCTTGTTTAGCTCTTTGTCAGGAACTTCCGAGTCTTTGGGAGCAAACCAAAAAAGAATTAGCTCCCAAATTTCCGGAATAAGTTAGAACTCTCTGACTTATTTTTTCCCTTTACGTTCCAAAAAATAAGAATCTACCTTATCTGTAAGAGGTTTAATTTTTTCCTCATAGGTTAAAATAGCTTCTACCGTTTTTTCGTATAAAGACATGAGAAGCGCTTGAGCCGCATCACACATTTGCTCTTTACGGAATTCTTCTACATGTAAGGTCTCAGTAATGGAACCATCCGGGTTAAACGGAAGAGAAGCCAGTAAGTTCGAAACTACAATCTTATCATCACCGGCAACATGGCTTGGATCAAAGATCACAGGAAGAATTGTTTGGTTCTTAGCGTGAGTGATCACATTCAAGTCCGGAGTATTACGGCAATATCCTTCCTTAATGAAAAGAGTTTTCACTCCTCTTTCACAAAGAACTATATTCAAATTTCCTTGATTAGCAATATATTCTGCAGCGGAAAACCATTCGATAGCTTCGTTACCGAAACCTCTTTTTAAGATCACTGGTTTGCCTGTGCGACCCACAGCTTCTAAAAGTTCGAAGTCTTGAGCGTTTCTTGTACCGATCTGGATCATGTCCGCATGTTTGGAAACTTCTTCCGCCATGGTATGATCCATAACCTCGGTTACGTACGGAAGTCCGGTTTCTTCTTTTACTCTATCGAGTAATTTGATACCGTCCCAACCCATTCCTCTCCAATCAGTCGGACGAGTTCTAGGTTTGAATGCTCCACCTCTAAAGATGATACGATCTAAGATCCCGAATTTTTTACCGATCTCTACCGCTTGTTTCGCGATAGTAACGGTTTGCTCATAAGTTTGAGGAGAATCCGGCCCAACTAGGAAGATATGTTTTCCTGTTCCGAACTTACGAACGAGTCCATCTTTTCCATGAACTTCTACAATTCGGTTTTCACGATGGACTACTTCTCCGTTTTTGCCGGCAGCTGTACGGGCGATATTTTTATAAGGCAATGATACGTTCCAAATTCTAGTCACACCAGGAAGTTCTTTTACATAACCTTCCTTGTCGGAGATCTTACGGGTATCCCCGATAAAATGAATGGTATCGGATACAACCGCTCCGCGAATAATCTCGGTGGCGTTCCCACATTCGGATGCCAAAGCCTTTATTTTTGCTTCGGTTTCCGGATATCCCTTCTCCAGTTCGACTATGTCCACGTATCTTCCGTCCTATCTTTGTTCGATTTTACAATCGGGATTGATTCTCTCTCCAGCCTTTACTTCACACACGGAACGTCAAGAAATCCGCAGAGAAAAGAAATTAATGAGAATGTTCCGGCCCGGGAAAACTTCCATTTCTCACTTCCTGAATATAATTTTTGACTGCGCTCGAGACATCGTCGTATCCATTCAGGAAAGTTTTTAAGAACTTAGGCTTAAAGCCCTTATTCAATCCAAGAAAATCGTAAATTACCAGGACCTGTCCGTCGGTCGCCGCACCTGCTCCTATCCCGATCGTAGGAATCGGGACAGATTCAGAAATTTCCTTAGCAAGAGCAGAAGGTATCAGCTCAAAAACAATGGAGAAGGCTCCGGCATCGGAGATCCCTTTTGCTTCGCTTATCAATCTTGCCTTATCTTCTTCCGCCTTTCCTTGGATTTTATGTCCTCCGAAAACGTTCACGGATTGAGGGGTAAGGCCTATATGTCCCATAACCGGGATGCCTATCCTTTCTAATTTATAGATAAGTTCTAGTATCTCAGGACCGCCGCCTTCGAATTTTACTGCGTCACATCCGCTTTCTTTCATTACCTTTCCAGCAGAACGGATCCCTTCTTCTAAAGAAACTTGATAACTTAGAAATGGAAGGTCAACGACTACGAATGTATTCGGGGCGCCTCTTCTGACGGCCTTCGCATGATAGATCATCTCATCCAAGGTCACAGGCAAGGTGGTAGGTTGGCCTTGGTATACCACACCAAGAGTGTCCCCTACTAAAAGACAATCCACACCGGAATCTTCTAAGATCCGAGCGAACATAAAATCATAGCAGGTCAATACCGTGATCTTTTTATCTACGGGTTTTGATCCTCTGGGAAATAATTTGCTAACATCTCTCATGTCATCCCTCCGAAGGATTCCCAAATGCTTGGATCAAGGAACCTTCTCCGAGTTCATTTAAAAGTTCTAATATAAAAGGACGTGTGAACAGACTATGATGGGGAAGATGTAAACCTTTCTCATGGATTTTCATATCATCAATGGAAAGAATATCTATGTCGATCACGCGAGGACCTTTATCTCTTGTGCGAACTCTTCCCATTTCATTTTCAATGCCTAATAAAAAATCCAAAAGTTCCCTAGGAGAAAGATGAGTAGATATCTGCAAAAGTTGATTTAAGAAGTCAGGCTGGTCCGTAACTTCTAAAGCTTCTGTATTTAAAGCAGTTCCCTTTTTTAGGACTTTTATTTCAGGATGATCGCCAATCCTTTGGATCGCATCCGAAAGATACAATTCACGATCCCCTAAATTCGTTCCCAAACAAAGAAATGCGATATGGTTATTTTTATCCATCAATGAGTTCCGAGAACGTTATGACTTTCCCGATAATCAGGACAATCAAGATGAATTATTTCTGCCATTTCCAATAACCTAGAATAAATACGCCCTTCCGCTTTATCTTTCCAGTCCTTGGCTTGAATATTTGAAGTAAGTATTGTAACTTTTTCTTCTTCATATCTTGCATCAATCAGATCATACAACTGAGAATTAGCCCAATCAGATTCTTTATTTGCTCCGAAGTCGTCTAAAACTAAAACTTCTACATCGGTGAATTGTTTTTTAATAGTTTGTTCCATTCCATGAAGTTCACTTTCTTTTTGATAACTGTCTCGAATGGTGGAAAGAAAATCACGATTGATTTTTGCATATCTGCATTCAGTTCCATAACGCAGAATTAACTCGTTCAAGATACCACAAGCGAGAAGCGTCTTCCCAGAACCAGTTGCTCCCCATAAATATAAACCTTGTCTAATAGTTCCGGAATTATTCCATTTATTCACCAATGTTTCTGCCCAATCATATGCTGCGAGAAATGAAAGATGCGTAGTATCCATACTTTTTAAAGTACGATATTTGTATTTAGAAGGGATCCCAGCCCTCTTCACCAAGTATTCTACCCTACCAAGTTCCATTCTAGCGTTATGGCAGACACAGGGTAACATCCTATTTTGGCTTTCATCATAAACCATATAAGGAGCCTTTCCACCACAAGGGCAGGACTCTCCCACACAGGAACAAAGTAACAGAATTCCAGAGCTGGAATTCTTTACATTTTCCTCCAAAAAGAATCCGACTCCCGCACAGAATTTGCAATTAGGAGAACCCTCCCGGACCGGGCTTAATTTATATAAATTCATGGTATAGATCCAGACTGGAAAAAAGGAAAGTAATAGAAAGAAAGAAATCTAAGGACCAATCATTTCCTAGGAATTCCTAAAAATCTGCTGACAAGTTCTGCTTTAAGAGAGATCCTGGAGGAGTCTCTGAACGGATTCGGAGAACAAAATTAGCGAAAAATGATAAAATTTTGCTAATGGATAGAGTAAAAAGATCCTCGTTTATGTCCCTTGTATAGGAAAAGTGGGAAATTTTTTCTAATCCAGGTTTATATCTAAAGGTCCCTGACCGATAGATAAACAGAAGAAAAGGACTTTGCTGTCTTTTTTCTAAATCCTATCTTTGAAAGAGAAGGCACAGGTGTGAGCACTATGAAGGTGATGAAGACTATATTCGTTCTTCTGGCCGTGGTCGGACTCAACCTCTCCTTGTTCGCACAGAACCAAGGGGGGCAGGATACGACAGATGCCAAGGCGGCAGCTGATAAGATCGACGAACTGCTGAAAGGTGAGCTCGTTCCGGAAGACGACGACAAGAATCTAACGGAAGAAGCTAAGAAACGTAAAAAAGAAATCCAGGAGCAGGAAGCGATCTGGAAGAACCCTGACTTCAAAGGTTACGACAAGAACTTCCAAGAACTCCATCAGCTTTCTAAGGCTTTCGCGAACAACAAGTTCCGCCTGGCCCTAACTAGCTATCAATCCGGAGTTAATACCGTCCTCAAGATGAGGGAAGCTGTTGAGCAGTACCGTAAAGAGGAAGCGGAGAAGAAACGTCTAGACGAGAAATGGTACTGGCAAAAGGTCGACCGTAAAGCTCGCGAGGATCGTGTCGTTTCCCGCCAAAAGTTGGAAGCTAAACAACAAGCATTGAATTATTTCACCAAGGCGATCAACCATTTGGATGAGATCAAGAACCCGGATTTACGTGAACGTGCCGAGTTCAAGAGACTTCTTTCCGATGTATACAGATCTTGGATTGTTACTGAATACGATCTACAAAACTTACCTCAGTGTATTCCTATATTGGAACTCTACATCGAGGTTAATGAAAATGAGAAAGAATACCCAGCTCACAAGTATCTTGCAAGCTGCTACGCTTTCGAAGAAAACATGATCAAGAAATACGGTGGAGCAAGTGAAGACCAGATGTTCAAATTCCGTCACAAGAAAAACATCCACCTTCTCCGCGCTACCGAGCTGAAATATGGAAAGGATTCCCCGGAATACAAACACATCGTTGCTTTGATCAACAAAGACGAAGTGATTTCGGTTCGCCCATAATCCTCTCTTTTCATTTCAATGTAGGAAAAAACCCCGGTGTATAAACCCGGGGTTTTTTTATTTCTAAAAGGATTGTGAGAGATTATTGGAAGATCAGTTTAGCTAATCCCAAATAAATAGGAAGCACGGAAGCGATAATAACCGCAACCATCCATCTTGTTTGAGAAGCGATCGATCGGTGAACCTCTGCAATTCTTTCGTGTAATTTTGCAATCTCTTTATACACTTCTTTAAATTGCTCTTGGATGCCCGCAAAACCTGCATGCATTTCTGCTCTTAGTTCTGCGATGGCAATCCATAGTTTCCCAGTTTCTTCCTTCAACTCTAAACGAAGCTTGCCGGTTTCTTCCATCAGCCTTCTTTCAAATCTTTCCGAAACGAATTCTTCCATAAACTTTCTTCCCCCCAAATTGGCTTGATTTAAAAGACTAACGAGAGCCTCTGCACCTTCTTCGCCTAAACTGTTCCTAAGTGCCTTGGGAACTAATACGATCGGTTCCATCATACTGTATTCATCCTAGATTTAATTTTCAAGCGTGTTGCTTAGAAGGAACGGGTCAGGGAGAGGAAAAGTGGTTCACACTTTTTGTAAGATTTGATGGATCTGTGCCGGAATAATGATTCCAAAAGAGAAATGAGAGCGAGAACAGAATGAAATTCCTTACTGATTCCGGAATTTATTAGTATTTCCCCGTATAGAATTCTAAGATCGGACGATCCTTTCCCAAAAAACCTGTATTCTATATTTCCAACAGAACACCGGAGGAATCCGGAAAATGTTTAGAGGAGAGAAGAAGAATGGTAGCTCAGACATTAGAAAGACCGAGCCTCAACCAGAACTCCCAAGCGGAAAAGGTATATGATGTAGTCATCATAGGAACTGGATTCGCCGGGTTATGTATGGGGATCCGTTTGAAACAAGCGGGAATAGAATCGTTTGTTATTTTAGAAAAAGGAAATGGGATCGGAGGAACCTGGAGAGATAATACTTATCCGGGAGCTGCCTGCGACGTCCAGTCCCATTTATATTCCTTCTCCTTTGCACCTAAATCGGATTGGTCCAGACTTTTCGGGCCTCAAGAAGAAATACTAAATTATATGAATCAATGTACGGACCGTTTCGGGATCCGTTCTTTTATTCGTACAAACTCAGAAGTGAGTGGAGCCTCGTTCGATGAAAAAACAGGTTTATGGGAAATCAACACTGTAGGTGGGAAGTCCTACAAAACCAAATCTGTGGTAAGTGGCACAGGCGGCTTAAGCAGACCTGTTCTTCCGAATATCAAAGGAATTGATACTTTTAAAGGAGCTAAATTCCACTCTGCCAAATGGGATCATAGTTATAACCTGCAAGGGAAGAAAGTAGCAGTAATCGGAACAGGGGCAAGTGCTATCCAAATCGTTCCTACCATCGCTCCAATCGTAGGAACATTAAAACTTTTTCAAAGAACTCCTGCTTGGATCATCCCAAAACCAGATAGTAATATCTCAGGTTCCGTAAAAGGGATCTTTAAGTTCATTCCCCCATTGAGATGGTTGTTTAGAAAAGCGATCTATTGGTTGAATGAAATCGGAGTATTAGCATTTGCAATCAATCCCAAACTAATGAAAATTTTCGAAAAGTTCGCTAAAAGTTTTATCAACAAAAGTATTCATAACGAAGAACTTAAGAAAAAGCTGACACCGAATTATACGATCGGATGTAAACGTATACTTCTTTCCAACGATTATTATCCGGCACTCAATAGAGAGAATGTTGAACTGGTTACTGACGGCATCGAAGAGATTACTCCTTCCGGGGTTAAAACAAAGGACGGAGTAGAACATAAGGTAGATGCGATCATTTTCGCTACAGGTTTCCAAGCCGCAGAAGCAGTTTCCCCTTTTGAGATCAAAGGAAGAGGTGGAAAACTTTTAGCGGACGTTTGGGAAGACGGTGCAGAAGCATATTTAGGAACCACAGTCTCCGGTTTCCCGAATCTATTCATGATAGTAGGTCCAAACACAGGATTAGGCCACAGTTCTATGATCCTAATGATAGAATCCCAAGTACAATATGCTCTTCAGGGAATTCGTTACCTGCTTAATAAAAACATAAAGTTTATAGATGTTCGCAAAGACGTTCAGGATCGTTATAATCAAGAGATCCAAAGACGCTTAGGTAAATCTGTTTGGTTGACCGGAGGATGTGTAAGCTGGTACAATACGAGTTCGGGCAGAAATACCACTCTTTGGCCAGGGTTCACTTTTGAATTTAAGGCCAGGACATTCTTCCTTCGTCCAAAGGATTACGAATTTGTTCGTTCAGACGGAAAGGCAAAAAAACCTGGGATCGGTTCCAGAGTCTCTATGGTTTTAGATGCAACCTTTGGTTAAGCGGATCGGTTAGACTAAAGAGTCCAGTACACTAAGATTTCCCGGTTACCATCTCTCCCGGTAATCGGGGAATCTTCCAATCCTATCCTTGATCCTTTAATTTCATTTTTCAAAAATTGCAAAAAAGAACGGATCGTTTTCCAACGTATCCAAGGATCTCTCAAAACTCCCTTGTCCAAATTTCTAGATTCCGTTTCGAATTGGGGTTTGAATAGACTAACTATATTCCATCGAACGTATGGATTTTTACTTTTGAGTTCTGAAAGAACAGGAAGAACAATACGAAGAGAAATAAAACTTAAATCCATGACGAGGAATATCTCATCCGGAAACTTTTCTTTCGTTTTTTCAGACCATAAAGAAGACAATAATTTCCAACTAGTATCCCTGATATGGAATCGATCTCTGACGGTAACCTTTGGATTCATCGCTACCTTAGAAGCCATTTGTCCGTAGCCGACATCAAAAGCGAAAACTAATCCTGCTCCTTCTTCCAAAAGGACTTGAGTGAATCCCCCAGTTGAAGCGCCCCAATCTATGCAGAGTTTTTCTTTAACTGAAATATTCCATTTTTCGAATGCAGCCTTGAGTTTATAAGCTCCCCTACTTACATACTTCGGGATGATCTCTCTTATCCGGATCTCTACGGATTCGTCAAATAATGTGCCGACCTTGTCGGACATTCGATCGTTCACGAGAACTGATCCGGATAAGATAAGACTTCTTGCCTTGGAAATATCCTCGGCAAAACCCTTTTTCAAGAGTAAGTCATCTAGCCTAATTTTTTCTTTTGCCAATGTTAGAAGGTAATGATTGAAAGAATTCCGGAAATTCTGACACTTCTGCTTTAGAAGAAGTGTCTAGATCCGTTCCCAATTCTTCCAACTCGGAAACTAGATCGGAAACCATCTGCTTACAAGTTTCCATTCCATATAAAGAAGGATAAGTGATCTTTCCGGATTTTCCATCTTTGCCCGGAGTTTTTCCAAGATCTTCTTTTGTACCTTCGATATCCAAAATATCATCCGTGATCTGAAATAATAAACCGAGCTTCGCACCATACTCAGAGATAGTTTCTTCTCTCTCTTGATAATCTTCTCTCAAACGATTTCCCATCAGAAAAGAAGCTTGGATCAAAGCTCCGGTTTTCAATTTATGAGTTTTAGAAAGTAATTCTTCTTTTGTTCCGGTTAAAGAAGAAGGATTTCTCTCCAGTAATAGATCATACATTTGTCCGGAAACCATCCCCGCGGCCCCAGCACCTTTTGCTAAAACTCGAACCAAATCCTTATGCAAGTTCTTATCGGAAGAATCGATCCCAGTCAACCAATCGAATGCATACGCTTGCAAAGCATCTCCCGCAAGTATAGCAGTTGCTTCTGAAAATTGTTTATGAAGAGAAGGTTTGCCTCTTCTGAAATCATCATCGTCCATACTAGGCAGATCATCATGGATCAAACTATATGTATGAACAAATTCTAATGCAGCTCCAATCGAAAGAGAATCGTCATTGATTTTTCCAAAAGAAGCAAATGTGAGAATTGGCCTTAATCTTTTTCCACCGGCTCTCAGGCTGTATTCCATTGCATCTGCAAGTTCAGGAGCAGATTCTTTTTTAAAGAATGGATATACTTCGTTTTCTAAATAATCTTCGAAACGATCTTTGGAACGTTTTAATAATTGAGAAAGTACGTTTGTTTCCGTTCGATTTGTCATTTTCCCGATTCGACGGTAATCACCACTTTGCCGGTAGTATTTCCAGTTTGAAAATGCCGGACTGCTTCCGGAAGATCCACAAAAGGATATACGGAACCGATATGAGGTGGTTCCAAATTTAATTTTAAAAGTGCTTTGAGGTGAACAGTCAGTTCATCGATCTTTTCATACAGCCAGATCAGATTAAATCCCATCACCGCTTTATTCTCGGAAACAATTTCTAATGTATCCACTTTTGGTCTGGTTAAATATCTCCAAGCTAAAGTCAGCCAATTGACCTTATCTCCTTGGCTCATAAAAGAAGCGGAACCATAAACAACCATACGGCCCATAGGGGAAAGAGCGTCATAGCTTGCCTTGAAAATTTTACCGCCAATACATTCTAAAACCAAATGTAATTCTCTTCCACCGAGTGCGGTTTTTAATTCTTCCGGAAAACGAGAAGATCGAATGATCCAAGCGTCATAACCTTCTTTTTCTAAAAGAGAAATTTTAGAATGATTTCCTACAGAACCTAAGGTCCAGGCTCCGAATTTTTTAGCGATACGATTCGCATAGATCCCTACTCCACCCGCAGCGCTATGTATTAGAACATTTTGACCCTTTCTTAAATCACCTAAAGGAAGAAGAGCATAATAAGCAGTAAGTCCTTGGACTAAAAATCCGGCTCCTTGCTCAAAACTCCATTTTGAAGGAAGAGGGAAAATATATCTAGAGTCTATGTTGATATAATCAGCATATGCTCCGAAGCGAGTCACTCCCATGACCTTATCGTTCTTTTTGAAATTTTTGACTTTTTTACCAACAGCAATCACCTTACCGGAATATTCCAAACCTGGAATAAAAGAACCTTTAGGTGTGGCGCTATACAATCCTTGGATTGCGAAAATATCCGCAAAATTCAGACCGATTGCACGGATTTCTACTGTGACTTCATTGTCGCCAGGAGGAGGAAGTTCCTCTTCTCTTCTTTCCAGAGAATCTAAGGAACCCTTAGTATCGACTCGATAAACGGAGCGAATCATGTGGGCATTCTGCTCTTTTAATTCCTATCCTAAAAGGAAAAAACAGATCGAAACGAAGGAAAAATTTCCTCCGTTTCTTGGATGATTTACTTAGAAGGGAAAATTTCTTTTAGGAAGTTTTTCAACTCCAACCAGGAACGTTTATCCGCTTTTTCATTATAAGCGGCCCCTTTAGAGTTATCATTCCCTGCTTCCTTAATCGTAAATGAATGAACCGCGCCACCATAAGAAACAAACTGCCAATCCACTCCTGCAGTTCTCATTTCTTCTTGGAAAGCTGCCACTTCATCCGGTTTTACGAAAGGATCATCCGCTCCATGAAGAGCTAAAACTTTACCTTTAATATTCTTTGCGTCGTCCGCCTTAGGAGTAGATAATCCTCCATGAAAACTGATGGTTCCTTTTAAGGGAGCTCCACTTCTTGCGAGTTCCAAGGCAGCGGTCCCACCAAAACAATATCCTAGGATCGCAAGGCTTTTCTGATCCACACCAGATTGGGATTTTAATGCGTCTAACGCAGCCAGTCCTCTGGCCCTTAATAATTTGCGGTCCCCTTCTCTGAAAGAAGCTGCCAATTTTGAAGCTTCTTCCATGGATTTAGGACGTACACCTTTGCCGTAAATATCCGCGGCGAAAGCAACATAACCTAGTTCTGCGAGTTGTTCCGCTCTTGCTTTAGTGTTTTCGCCCAAGCCCATCCAATCATGGACGAGTACGATACCTGGAGCTTTTTTGGCTCCTTCCGGATAAGCAACAAAACCTTCTAAGATAGTGTCGCCTTGTTTGTATTCTACGAATTCGGATTTAACTTTTGCAGATAAAACATTCGTCGCTAAAAGAAACGTTATACTGAACCAAATGATCTTTTTCATTCTTATATCCTCGGGTATTCCCGTATAAAAAATAAATTTGATATTAGACTGGTTCGAAATTTAAAGCGAAAAACTTAAGATCAGAAATAAACTACCCGTAAATCCAAACCTCCATGGGTGATATGAACAGTTTGTAATTTGGAGCTAATTCCTTTCAAAAAAGCGGACCAGGTTTCTTCATCAGGACAAAGAATGAATCCGGAAACTTCGCAAGGAAGTTCCCACCAAACTTTTAGAGTTTCAGCGATACGTCTGTACAATCCTAAATCGGAACCTTTTTGGATTCTTAAACCATAAGGTGGATTAAGAGGCATCCAGATCTTTTGCGGTTTGCCTGCGGATTCCCAGACCTCTTTAGGAGATAAAGAGAAGAAGTCCCCTTCTTTCCCAATAAACCGATTTTCAAGACTCAAGGGAAATTGTTTTATAAATTTCTGATATTCTTCTTTTCTTTCGTTTAGATAAGAGAAAACTTCCGGTTCGGAATCGTTATACCAGAACGTGAATTTTTTACCTTCTTCTTCCGGACCGATCTTACGTTTTAAAAATTCCCAACTAGGTGCGGGAAATTCCTTCATTTCCTGGAACATATAATTCCGATCCAAATGAGGAAATCCAAGTTTAAAAAGTGAAGAAGCCGACTCCCAGATAAATGTTCCTGAACCTGCAAATGGTACAAAGACTGCGTTAGGTTCCGGCATATTCTTCTTTAATAAATGTAAAAGAAAAGTGGCTGTATCTTCCCTGACTGGAGCAGATTTAGATAGAGGTTTAAAATTTCCTCTTTGGAAAATAGGAGCACCGGCCAGACTCAAAGAAAGAATGATACTATCTCCCAGAGCAAGTGCATTCAGTTCAGTGTTTTTAGAATCAGGATCTCCAGATGAGAAATAAGATTCTTCCCAAAAAGAATATAATTCTTCTCTGGAAATTTCTTTTCTTCCTCTCACCTGTGGATGGAAGTTTATTCCCCAGCCTTCCGGTAAAATTTCGTTCTGCTTTAAAGATTCTATCAAACCTGAGAAATCAAAATTTTCGTCCAAAGGAAACTTGCCCAGGTTTAAACGAAAATCCCTGATCCAAGGAATTCTCACTAACACTTCTAATGCCTGACGAAAATTCGTTTTTTCTAATACAAACTTTTCCGGAAAAACCTTAAATTCAGGAGTATGATTTCTAGGAAGGAATGGATCGGAAACAATTTGAGAAAGTAGAGTTTCCGTTTCTCTGGCAGAACCTGGTGGAACTAAAAATTCCCACCTAAGAGGTTTGCCAGATTTAAATTTGGAAATTTTCCAATCCATAGAGATATCCTTTTAAAATCGATTCTCCAGGAAAGGGAAAAAGTAAAAGTCTATTTAGAACTTAAAGCAGCCACTCCCGCCTTTGCTACTTGCCCGTCCTGAGTAGATTGTGCTCCTGAAACTCCGATCGCTCCTATAATTTTTCCGTCCAGAAAGATCAGCTCTCCACCTTCTAAAGGAAAAACTCCCGGAACGGCTAAAAGTCTTAGACCAATACCACCTTTTTCGATCGCTTCTTCCAAAGCTCGACTAGGACGTTTAAAATTATTTGCAGTCGAGGCCTTACCTTTTGCGATCTCGATAGAACCGATCTGTGTATTGTCCATTCTCTGGAATAATACTAAATTTCCTCCGGTATCCACAACCGCGATTGCCATATTCCATTGATTCTTTCTCGCTTCGGCTTCTGCGGCAGCGATCACCTTTTTTGCCTGTTCTAAGTTGATGTTCTGTCCGTAAGTTAAAGTTTGAGCCTGGGTCACTCCGATCCCTCCAAAAAATGCGAAAAACAAAATCGCAGTACGTATCATATTCAAATAATTGATTTTCAAAAAAATCTCCTTAAACGTAGGAACTCCTCGCCTCGAATCATCGAAGAGAAGGCCTCGTATTTTTAGTTTTGGATTTTTGTCTTGGGCCGAACCGGTGAATGCAAGACGAACTAAGGTAGGACAAAAAACGAAGTCGTCTTTTGTAGATAAAGAAGCCGCCGAAAGAACTCCGGCAACCTCTATAGGTTAGAAGGAAAGAATCTCTTTGTCAAGAAAAAAGAGATCCTTCCTATTTTCAGGATCTTAGAACTCTGGGGAAACGAACTTAGCTTGGCCGACACGAGGGCGGATCACAAATCTATATTTGCGTTTTGCGATTTGTTCCGGGTTGTACCAACGAACTTGGTAAACTGCCATTCCTTTTCCGGAGTTGGAAGTTTTTTTCACTTCGATATCCACTCCTTTGTCGTCTACAGGTTCACCTTCATGAGTTAATTCTTTCCAATCGGAAGTTCCTTCTTTGTATTCGATAGAAACTAAAGATTCATGTAGGGAAATTTCAGAAACACCTACATCCTTATAACGGAATACCCAATGTTTTTCCAAATTTTCTTCTGCTAAGATCAGTTCAGGAGAATCTACTAATTCTCTTACACCTTCTGATTTCTCAGTTTCAGGAAAACGATCGGAACGATCCAATTCGTAATTCCAAGATGCAGGGAAAGATTCTTTTCCTCCGGCAGGCGGAAGATTTTTAGTCAGGTCAGCAAGATGTGCCTGTAAGAATGGTTGTGTGCCTGGTCCGTAAAGAGTGTGACCGCCTTCATAATGTTGGCGAGTATATTCTTCCGGAGTAGTTACATAACCAAAATATCCGTTTGCACAACTGATTACTGATGCATTTTTGATCGGTTGAGAACTGGACTTTAATGCCTCATCTACGAATCTTTTTCCGGATTCTTTTGTTACTTCAAAAGGAACAGGAAGAAGAAGTGTGTCTGCAATTTTCACAGACTGCAAAAGAAGTTTATGAGGAAACTTTGATTTAGGCAGAACGATAGGTTGAAGATATTTAAAACCTACGATCCTTTTATGGCCTTGGCAACCACCTGTTAAAAACCAACGAGGCCAACCTTCCGCAAAGAATGGAAGCCAATTCAGAACCGGAGTAAGTCCATCTTCTGCGCCGCCTGTTAATGCAGTCCCTACATAAGGACGATCACAAACTTCTGCATCTCCTATCTTTTGGTTTTCATACAGATCCACTTCTCTTGTGTTAAAAGAAAGATTCGCATCTGTGCTTAGGGAGTTTTGTAGAGAATCGAAAAGTTTGGCTGCTTCTTCTCCGATTGCTTCCCCAATTCTTCTGGATTCGATGAAACCTTGCATGTCTTCACGATAATCAGGAGAATTATCTCCATGAGTAGAATTGTTCAGTGCATGGATTGGATCCCAGCTTGGTTTAAAATCTCTGCGGATCTTCTTCTCTAAAATTCGAGTTGGGTAAGCAAATACGTCAGCGTTTGCAACATCGTTAGAATCAGGCACAGTAGTTCCGTGAACGGAGAACGTGGAGAATGCACCAAGAGGTTTGTATCTTCCGTCTTTGTCTTGTGCATCAATACGGATCATCACTAGATCAGGATTGATCGCTTGGTATTGGATCTCAGGTTTTAATTCTTCGAATCCTGAATTTTTATTAGCTCGGTACGCATCCAAGGATCTGTTTCTGGTCAATCCCCAAATTGCCGTTTTTCCGGAAGCGATCTTAGCAGGTTTTGCGGACTTGTATGCTTCTTCTACTCCATTAGTCAAACGATCCAATACGAAATCAGTCCAACCCTTATCAAATCCAGGCTTATTAGAAGCAAACTCGTTGTAAAAATTATTATCGTAGAAGTTAGCAGGAGCAGAATGTGTATGAGTTCCTGCAAATACGATCCCACCAAAGGAGATGTCTGTCTTAGAAGCCAAACGTTCTGCAAGCAAATGATGGATCAAAAGAGATCCGGACAAAAGATCACTTTGGATCAACACAACCGGTTCATTTGCATCTTTTCTAATATAGAAAATTCGAGCATAAATACGAGTGCGAAAACCTTTTTCGGTTTCAGCCATTTTGGAATAACCTGCTAAAGGTAAACCGGGAGGAGGAGTTAAATCCACCTTGGAAATCCCAGCAACCAGTCCTTTGGTTTTGGAAACGATTTCAGGTTTTTTATAAGAGATCTTGTATTCAGCAACGGTTCCACAGGACATTGCCATTAAGATCAAAAAGATCGAGATTAGATACGGTTGAATTTTCTTCACAATTTGTTTCGGTTTCATTCCCCCTCCGGGAATTCTCTGGTTTTTTTAGCCTCTACTTGCTATCAGACACAAAGCCTCTTAGCAAGAATTTTCGGATGTAAGTATCATATCGATCTGTCTTACAAACCAATTATATTCCCCAAAAATCGCTCGGATTTTTGAGCCTCTTATTAGTTTGGGATAAAATAAGAAATACAGATCAGGAATCTTCTATGTCCCAGCCGGGTTTTTTACAAAGACTTAAATTTCATTTTTTCAATATCTATCCTCCTTATTTTGGAGCGGGGATCAAGGTGAAAGCCTTGAACAAAGAGAGAACTTTATTCTCCACCACAATGAAACTCACACCTTTTAATAAAAATTATGTGGGAACACAATTCGGCGGATCTCTCTACTCCATGTGTGATCCTTTTTATATGTTGATCCTAATGGAACATTTAGGCCCGGGATATTTGGTCTGGGATAAGGCGGCAACTATACGATTTATAAAACCAGGAGAAGGTACTGTAAGAGCAGAGTTCTATATCCCTAAGGAGAAAATCCAAGAGATCAAAGAAGAAACAGATCGTAAAAGAAAAATGGACGTTACCTTCACTGCTCAGATCGTAGATGTGAAAACAGGTAAACTAGTAGCGGAAGTAGATAAAGTCATCTATGTCAGAAAAAAATTGAAAGAATGATAGATTAACTCTACCGCCCAAATTTCGTCAGTGTACGATTTGTTGGAGTTCCTACCAAGTCAGGGACCTTCTTCTCGAACCATTCTAAAGAAAGCCCTTTAAATCTTTTTTAAAGGGGCCTAAAATTGTTTTTCCCTAGGAACTGCGATGAAATGATGGCCCCAAACGCTTATGTCCCAATGGAAAACCACACCTCTGTATGAGGAGCATAAACTTTTAGGCGCTAAGATGATCCCTTTCGGCGGTTGGGACATGCCTGTTCAGTATTCCGGAATCATCGCTGAACATACTGCGACTAGACAAGCTGCCGGCCTGTTCGACGTTTCTCATATGGGAGAAATTTTTATAGAAGGCCAGGCTGATATCATACTTGGCTTTCTCGAATCAGTTACATGTAATTCGGTTTCTTCATTAACAAACGGACAAGTGCAGTACAATGCAATCATCAATGAGAATGGTGGACTGGTAGACGATATCACTCTCTACAAGTTTAACGACCAAAAATATATGATCTGCGCAAACGCATCCAATGTAGATTCAGTTTATGCGTATCTGAAAAAGTATGTGCCAAGTTCTGCAAAATTAGAGAACCAAAGTGCATCCTGGCATCAGATTGCGATCCAGGGTCCTAAGGCTGATTCCATTCTTTCTTCTTATTTTAAATCGGACCTAAGCCAAATCGGATATTATAAATTCGTGTTATTCCCTTTCGCTGGCGAAGAGATCATTCTCTCCAGGACCGGTTATACTGGAGAAGACGGATTCGAAATTTATAGTTCTAATTCTACTGGTGTAAAAATCTGGAAAGAACTCTTGGAATTCGGAAAAACAGAAGGACTTCTTCCTGTAGGTTTAGGCGCAAGAGACACACTTCGTATAGAGGCAAAATATCCTTTGTATGGTCATGAGTTGGACGAGAACAGAAGTCCAAACCAATCCGGGATAGGCTGGATCGTAAAAGAAAAGAAAACTCCTTATCCAAAATACGAACAGATCATCTCTGAAAAAAAAGAAGGGCCTAAAAGAAAGATCGTGGCATTCGAATTACAAGAAGCTGGTGTCCCGAGAGAGAATATGCCTGTTTTAGATTCGAACGGCAAAAATATCGGGATCACAACTTCCGGTACCTTCTCCCCTTCTTTAAAAAAAGGAATAGGGCTCGCACTCGTGGATTCTGAAAAGATCCAACATGGAGAATCCATACAAATTGAGATCAGAGGACAGGCAAAGTCCGCAATTATATTCACCCAATCTTTCATTCCGGGAAGCATTCGGAAAAATTAAACTAAGGATTTTCAAATGGCAGTAACTAACGCACCTCCGGGCTATAAGTTCACAGAAAAACATGAATGGGTAAAGGTAGAAGGAGATACCGCATTGATCGGGATTTCTGACTATGCTCAGGCGGCACTCGGAGACATCGTTTTTGTGGACCTTCCAAAAGTCGGGAAATCCATCAAACAACTGGATACATTCGGAACGATAGAATCCGTAAAGGCAGCAGAAGATTTATACGCTCCTATCAGCGGAGAAGTAGTCGAAGTTAATGGAAACCTTTCCAAAAACCCGGCTGCAGTGAATTCAGATCCTTTTGGATCTTGGATGATCCGAGTCAAAGGGATCAATTCTTCCGAATTGGAGAAATTATTAGATCCCGAATCTTACAGAGAATTAGTAAGCAAACTGGATTAGGAAAATAGAATGAGTACGGCAACTTGGAACGAATCCGGCAAACAAACTGAAATGAAGAATCCACTCGATCCTTTGGATACTTTTTCCAGAAGACATATAGGTCCTGACGAAGATCAGATCAAAGAAATGTTATCCACACTCGGACTGTCCGGGTTGGAAGAGTTAGTGGCAAAAGCAGTTCCAGAAGGAATTCGTTTGGAAAAAGCCTTGGATCTTCCTAAGGCTTCTACCGAAAGAAAGATCTTAAATGATCTCAAAAAGATCGCTTCTAAAAACAAGTTGTATCGTTCTTATATCGGTTCCGGTTACCAAGCGAGTGTAATGCCTGGAGTAATCCAAAGGAACATTTTGGAAAATCCGGGTTGGTATACCGCCTATACTCCTTACCAAGCGGAAATTTCCCAAGGAAGATTAGAGGCACTTCTAAATTTCCAAACCATGATCATGGATCTAACAGGTTTGGAGATCTCAAATGCTTCCTTGTTGGACGAGGCTACCGCTGCCGCAGAAGCAGTATTCTTAGCCTATGGTATTCGTAAAAACGAAACTTCTAAATTACTTTTTATCTCCGAGTTATGCCATCCTCAAACTATTGATGTAGTCCGCACAAGAGCGCTTCCTCTTGGGATCGAAGTAAAAGTCGGAAATCATTTAAACGCAGAATTAAACGAAGATTATTTTGCGGTATTAGTCCAGTATCCGGGAACAGAAGGAACCATTTATAATTACGAAAGTTTCTTCCAGTTGGCTCATAATATTGGAGCTCTAACAATTTGCGCCGCTGATCTACTTTCACTCACAGTTCTAAAAGCTCCTGGAGAATTCGGAGCAGATGTAGCGGTAGGAAGTACCCAAAGATTCGGATTACCTTATGGATTCGGCGGACCTCACGCGGGTTATTTTGCAACCAAAGACGAATTCAAAAGAAATATGCCAGGAAGACTCGTAGGAGTTTCCAAAGACAGCCAAGGAAATCCTGGACTCAGACTTTCTCTACAAACTAGAGAACAACATATCAGAAGAGATAAGGCTACTTCTAATATCTGTACCGCACAGGTTCTATTAGCAGTTCTATCTTCCATGTATGCTGTGTATCATGGACCTAAAGGTCTAAAAGACATCGCTTTTAGAATTCATAGACTTACCGAAACATTGGCAAAAAATTTGGAGAAGGCAGGTTTTGCCATCCAAAACAAAACCTTCTTCGATACGATCGTTTTAGATTTAGGGTCCAAGGCCCAAACTTATATAGATGCTGCTTCTAAAAAAGAGATCAATTTCAGAAGTTTAGGAAATGGTGGAATTTCAATCGCCCTAGACGAAACTGTAGAAGTTTCCGATCTGGAAGATATTCTTTCCATATTCGGGATCTCTAAGATCGACCTTTCCTTAGAAGGAATTTCTATCTCGAATGAATTTTTGAGAACTTCCGAATATCTTACACATCCTGTGTTTAACTCTCATCACACAGAAACAAAGATGTTAAGATATATTAGAAAATTGGAATCCAGGGACCTTTCTCTAACGACTTCCATGATCCCTTTGGGTTCTTGTACAATGAAACTCAATGCTACTGTGGAGATGTTCCCAGTTACCTGGCCTGAGTTTTCCAATATTCATCCGTTCGCACCTGCAACCCAAACGGAAGGATATAGAACAGTATTCTCTCAATTAGAATCTTGGCTTTCTCAGGTAACCGGGTTCCCAGGAATTTCTCTACAACCAAACGCAGGTTCTCAAGGAGAATATGCAGGACTACTCGCAATCCGAAATTATCATATCAGCAGAGGGGATAAGGACAGAGATATTTGTCTGATCCCGATCTCTGCACATGGAACCAACCCCGCTTCTGCAGCGATGGTTGGATTCAAAGTGGTAGTGATTGCCTGCGATGCAGAAGGAAACGTAGACTTAGAAGATCTGAAAGCGAAAGCAAAAGAACATTCTAAAGATCTGGCTGCATTAATGATCACCTACCCTTCTACACATGGAGTGTACGAAGAGCCTATCAAGGAAATCTGTTCCATCATTCATGAGAATGGGGGACAGGTCTATATGGACGGAGCGAATATGAACGCTCAAGTAGGGATCACAAGACCTGCAAATATCGGCGCTGATGTTTGCCATCTGAACTTACACAAAACTTTCTGTATTCCTCACGGCGGTGGAGGCCCAGGTGTTGGGCCAATCGGAGTCGCAGAACATCTAAAACCTTTCTTACCTGGCCACCCTCTGGTAGATAACGGAACGGGCAACGAACATGGTGCAGTCTCAGCTGCTCCTTGGGGAAGTGCAAGTATCGTTCTGATCTCCTGGGTGTACATTGCACTTTTAGGAACGGAAGGATTGGAGCAAGCGACCAAAGCTGCAATCTTAAACGCGAACTATATCGCAAAACGTTTAGAGAACTATTTCCCAGTACTTTACAAAGGCAAAAACGGATTCGTTGCACACGAATGTATCCTGGATGTAAGACCTTTCAAAAAGACTAGCGGGATAGAAGTGGAAGATATCGCAAAACGCCTGATGGACTACGGATTCCACGCACCTACAATGTCTTTCCCAGTTCCTGGAACTTTGATGATTGAACCTACTGAATCAGAGTCCCAAGAAGAATTGGATCGTTTCTGTGAAGCAATGATCTCCATTCACTCAGAGATCCAAGAGATAGAGCAAGGCAAAGCGGATCCTAAAGATAATCCTTTGAAAAATGCGCCTCATACATCTGCAATGGTGATCTCTGATAATTGGGACCATACTTATTCCAGAGAGAAAGCCGCTTATCCTGCACCTTGGACTAAAGAGCATAAATTCTGGCCTTATGTAGGAAGAATAGATAACGTATATGGAGATAGGAATCTAGTTTGTTCCTGCCTTCCTTTAGAATCTTATCTTTAATTTTTTCTAAAAGTCTGAAGACAAACAAAAAGACCGGGGTTTTGCTCCGGTCTTTTTGTTTTAAGAAGAATGAAGATTAAGGATTAATCGTCTTTCTTTTTCTTTTTGGATTTTTTAGACTTCTTGGAGTCATCATCGTCATCTTTGTCTTTTTTAGACTTCTTTGACTTTTTAGATTTTTTGGAATCTCCATCATCGTCGTCCTTATCTTTATCCTTCTTGGATTTTTTGGACTTCTTAGAATCAGAGTCGTCATCATCTTTATCTTTTTTGGATTTCTTGGATTCCTTATCGTCATCCTCATCCTTGTCTTTCTTAGACTTTTTCTTTTTCTTAGGCTCGTCTTTATCGTCGTCTTCGTCCTTATCTTTGGACTTCTTTGCCTTAGATTTTTTTACTGAATCTCCAGAATCGGAAGCCTTTCCTGGTTTAGCCCTACAATACGCGTCTACATTAGTTCCGTCTTGTTTGCTATAACCTGAAACCCAAGTACAATCCGAATCGGACTCGCATTGGCCTTTGGATAAACCTTGGCATTGGGATTCTGCAGAAAGAGAAGTCCCACCTAAAATAAGCAGACCTGCAAAGAGAATACTAGTTATGAATTTTAAAAGATATATCGGCTTACGATACATTCTATCGACTCCTAAATCGAATGGTTCGACAAGGTTCTATATCAAAAAAGAATTTGCGATCTGAAATATTCCTATATTTCAAAAAAATTATATTAGAATCGTTTTAAAAAGGTGGGTCGGGAGGGGAATTCCTCCCGACCAAACACAGTCAGGAATCAACCGCCATAGTACATCAACTGGAACCCGTATACAGGATATAAAATGCCCATCTAATCTAACATTAACTCCCCGGGTCCATACCTTCAGAGCGGTCCGCATTCTACTATCGAGTCATTGAATCGTCAAGCTCACAAAATAAATAAGATGCAAATTTTGGAAAAAAATTTCATTTGGAAATATCTTTTTTCGAACGGTCGATATTCCATTTCCAATATAACGCATATCATATTCACTATTTGTAATGGTCTTTTATGCAGATCGGCCGTGTTCCAAACTTTATACAGGTCGTTCAGATTTTTAATCGATACAGAATTAACAGGATATATACATCCCAATTTCAGATCCGAAATGTATCATAAGGCCAAGTTCAGAATTGGAGTTATGTTTTTAGGGAAAATGTAAGAAGAAATAAAAAAGGCCGGAGGTTAAGTCCGGCCTTATATGATTACAGTAGAAACCCGGCAACGTCCTACTCTCCCACACAGCGAACCATGCAGTACCATTAGCGATGAGAGGCTTAACTTCCGTGTTCGGGATGGGAACGGGTGTGACCCTCTCTCTATAATCACCGAGAATCTATAACCAGTATTCCCGGCGGACCTCGGAAGTCTACTTTTTTTCAAAGAAAAAGAAGAAGTTTTTAGGAAGAAGAAAGAGCCAAATTTTCTAAATTTCCTGAGAGAATTGACTCCGATCAGAGCCCTCAATATTCCAAAGAAAGCGATCTTACTTCTTCTCTGGAGTATGCATCCGGTTTTTTTAATATTTGGACCAGCGCCTTAAATTCTCTTGGAAGAAGTTTTCCCGGATGTTTATTGAAATAATATTTGGAAGATCTATAAATCCCGTTTAATCCGCGGCCCCAATACACTAAATTCAGATAATATTCCAAAACTCCTCTTTTACCTAATTCTTCATCAAGAGCTTGTGCAATTCGGATCTCTCTTAGCTTGCGGGTTAATGTTTTGTCTCTGGATAAGAATAATGTTCTAGCAAGCTGTTGGTCTAAAGTGCTCGCACCTCTTAATCTTCTGAAAAAAAAGACAGCTTGTATGATAGAAGATTGTATATCAGCCAATGAATATCCTCGATGTCTATAAAACCTATAGTCTTCTACTTCTACCAAGTATTCTAAACTTCCTGGTGGTAATTCTTCTATCCGTACCCAATCGTTTTCGAGAGGAACTGACTCTAAGTTTTCAGGTAGATAAATTAATTTGTTCTCTCTGAATAAGATCCTTTTTTCAGGAAATGTTTGGTAATAAATAAGAAGAAGGAATACTAATACCAGAATACTTCTGATCCCAAAGAAAAACCATCTATGTAAGAAATGGTTTCCTTCGTTCATTGGGCTTCGGGTTTGATCTGTTTATCGTATATCAAAAATACTTCCTGCTCTATCTGTTCGGAAGATACAAGTTTCCAATCTGTTTTATCAAAATTAAAATATGCGGATTCTCCGCCGGTGATAGAAGGTAAACCGGATTGTCCAATAAAGAATGGAACGATAGTGAGATAGAGTCTATCTACGAGTCCCTTTCTAAAAAACGAATCATTCAATCTAGGTCCGCCTTCTAAAAGTATTTTGGAATGCCCTCTTTTTTCTAATTCTTTCAGTATGATCTCCGGATCCAAATCTTCTCCCTTTAATGGAAGTATCTCCGCAAACTCTGATAATTCGGATCTAACCTGGGATTCATTTTTAGAAGTACAGAACAACAAAGGTTTTACTTTAGAAAATTGGAATACTTTTCGATCGGAAGGTAATGTCCCGGTTCTAACGAGTATAATTGCGCGGGGCTCCTTCTCCGATTCAACATATCTGAGATGAGTGACCGGGTCGTCGTTTAGAAGGCTGTTTTTTCCAAGGATGAGAGCGTCCGCTTCGGAGCGGATCTGGTCCATTCTTCTTTTATCATTTCGAGAAGAGAGACCATACCATTTTCCGTCGGGGCGGCAAACCTTTCCGTCCAAGGTCATTGCCATATTCACGGCTAAAAATGGACGGTTCATTGAGGTTTGGATGCTAGGGTTTCGGAAAGCAATTTGAGAACTCTTCCTCTGCAGGTACCGCAGCCGGTACAACAACTTGTGTCCCTCATCAATTTACCCAAAGTGTCATTCCCTCTGCGGATAGAATTCGTAATATCCTCTTCGGATACCTGGTTGCATACGCAAACCTTTCGAGGTCGCATCAGGGCGTTCAGGTCTATTTGACTAAAGTCGGAAGAATTCATCAGGCCTTCTAATTATTGGACGCCGAAAGCAAAACCATCACTCAAGCTAAACATTAGAAGGTCAGGATCAAGAGAATTTTTTTCCAATCCGATGAAGCCCGACATGCTGATTCCGAGGAACCTACAGGCTTTTATAACGGATTCCAGAAGGGATATTTCTCGTTGACAACCGGACTTTGAAGCTCATCCTCATTCGGAAAATTCCATAAAGGAAACCTACAGAATGCAAGTGACCAAACGCGCTCCCTTAAGGGAAATATTCGGATGGTGCATGTTCGATTTCGCCAATTCTAGTTATACTACTGTAATTATAACAGTCATCTACTGCAGAGTTTTCGCCGAAGTAATCGTTCCAATCTCCTCAAATCCGGCAAATCCTTACGAGGATGGGAATTTTTTATTCGGACTAGCTTTATTTTTCTCTTATCTATTAGTAGTACTAACAGGGCCGTTATTCGGAGCTATCTCCGACTTCTCCGCTAAAAAGAAAACATTCCTTTTCTGGAGCTATCTCAGCTGTGTAATTAGCACCGCGGCTTTTTGGTTAGTTGCTACTCCAGGTGCTTGGGAATTAGGTTTTGCTCTAATCATTCTTTCCAACTTCTTCTTCGCTTCCGGAGAAAACTTTGCCTCTTCCTTCCTACCTCATTTAGGTCCTAAGGAAGAATTAGGAAAAATTTCAGGATATGCTTGGGGAGTCGGATATATGGGAGGACTTCTTTCCGTATTCTTGGTCCAGACTCTTGTGGCGCCTTCAATCGATCCGGCGATCTACGGATCTCTTAGATTTGTAGGACCTCTTACGGCATTGTTCTTCTTACTTGCTGGAATTCCGACATTCTTACTTTTGAAGGAGTACCAACCTGCTATTAAAATACCGGCAGGAGAAAGTTACCTTACTATCGGTTTTAAACAATTATCAGAGAGTATTAAATCGATAAGACATTTTAAAGACCTAGTCATCTATTTAATCTCCTTATTCTTCTCCATGGCCGCACTTGCTATCGTGATTGCATTTGCATTCTTATACGGAAACCAAGAGATCAAGATTACATCCGGACAAGAAGCTGCATTATTCGTATTGCTCCAATTTTTTGCAATGATAGGTGCGATATTCTTCGGATTCGTTCAAGATAAGATCGGGGCCAAAAAAACTTTCAATATCACTTTGGTATTTTGGATCTTCTGCTTGATTGGAATTTATTTTGTAAGAGAGATCACTAACTTTGTTAACGGACTAGGAGTTGATATTTCAGTACAATGGGTATTCGTGATCTTTGGAACTCTCGCAGGTTCAGGAGTCGGATCCACTCAATCTGCAAGTAGAGCAATTGTTGCAGTCTTCTCTCCTGAATCCAAGTCTGGGGAATTTTTCGGTCTTTGGGGTCTTTCCGGAAAACTGGCAGCCGCAATCGGAGTTTTTGCGATCGGTATATTACAGAAAATTTTCGATCTAAGAAATGCATTCTTGGTCGTTGCCGTATTCTTCTTTATCTCTTTGATCATCAATATCTTTGTGAATGAAAAAAGAGGGATCGAAAAAGCGAAGGATTGGGAAAGAAACGGAGGACATTAGTCCTCCTTCTTCCAAGCTTTTGCTTGAAATTAGTAGCTACTCGTTTATAATTAAATCGTGGCAGGCACTGAGTTCAATACAGAAGACGAGTTCGAGTCCCACCAAAGCCAAAGAAAATTGGCTTTGGCGACTATGGATGAATTGACTCAAACCAAATTGGATCTTTTAGATGCAGGTAAAGAAATTCCTAAATTTCTAAACTACGCCATCTCCTACTTAAACCGTAAATATCTCACAGAAGAAAAAGTGATCAGCGACCTGATCGTTCGAAGAGACTCTTCGAGTTAATTACTCGTCGTCATCATCCTTTTCTTTTTCAGCCTCTATTCTTATTTCGGAAATTACTGCTTGGGCCTCGTCAAAGATGGGGGTAAGGGTAGAAGTATCCGAATCTATTTCACTCACAGTATCTTCCAGATAATATGTGCCTTGCGTTGTTAAAAAAAAGAATCTTACCTGATCTAAGTCCGGATTCGGGGTCCAACGGACCTTCTTCCCTTGTTTCCAAAGATACGCATATTTGTGAATGAAACGTGTAGAACTTTTTTGGATACTTTCTCTTCCACCGCCTCCTATAAAAGAAGCTCCTGAAGTTAAAAATAGGCTCGCGTCTCCGGAAAGAAATGCGGCTAAAGTGACTACTTCTCTTTGAGTGGGCCAGTCCATGATGATACCATATACGACTGTTTTACCTTTCGGATTTTGAATACCTATATCATCGTATTCCGTTTCGAATGCGAGTTCTCTTAATTCTTTGTAAGGTGTCTTATCAATGGAGGGAGTACACGCAAGTAACGACAATATGCCGATTATATAATAAAAACTAAATTTGGATAGAAGGCCCAAAAACTTCCCTGACATGAAAGTACACCGTTTTATTTCCCAAAGGATTATCTCTGGAAACCTATCCTGATAGACACCAAGAAAGACTCCTTTTTGCAAAAAGAAGGAACGGAATTTGAGAAAAATTCCGGATTCCGAAAAAATCAAATCCTTCTTATTTCTTTTTGGCCTTTTTCTTAGGAGACTTGGATGTAACTTTTTTCTTGGGAGAAACTTTTTTAGGAACAGTCTTCTTCTTAGCGGGTTTTTTCTTAGCTACTGTCTTTTTTTTACCTTCTTCACTTACTGTGAGACTTGGGTCCCTTTCCATATTTTTAATGTGAGAAGTATGCCTGAATCTGAGTGCGGACCAATCATCGTCGATTGAGATCAATCTTACACCTTCGAAACTGATCTTTCCGAGCGGATCCCAACCTGCATCTCTATGAATAGATACATTATATTTACGGGATGTCTTCTTGGGATAGGCTAACCATAAAAGTCCGTCGTCAATTAAGGTGGTTGGCACCATAGAAGCTATATTGCGGATCTCGACTTCTGTTTGGACGAATGCAAGTATGAGTCTGTATCTTTTTCCGGACCTTAGTGCTCGATCGACCGGAGCCCCTAAACTGGAAAGTGCGGGTTCGAATTCATAAGGAGAAGATAAAACACAAATCTCCCCTTCGCCAGGTTTGAATTGTAATTTACCGAACACGGAATGGATAGCCATCGGTAAATAGAATCCTTTTCGCCAAGAAAAGGCAAGCGAGAAACAGAAAACATTTTTTTGATCCAATTACATATCTATTGGATATTTCTAAATTACCGACTTTCTCCCTGTTTATGGGATACATTCTTTTACCAAGGTAGATAACAATCGTTATCCAACGAGTAAGAACTAACGTCATGCGCCAAAGGATAAGCGTATAGGAAGTTTAGACGACAAATGATCCTGCTTGTTTTGCCACAGATTTTCCTTTTTCTGGTTCTAACAGAAACCACAGTATACTGTGATATATCTCAATAACAAAAAAGGCGAACCGATCGGTCCGCCTTTTCCCTTATTCTAATGTTATAAAATTCTCTTATTGGAATTCCAACATTTTAGAAACCAGTCTCTTTTGATTGAGCTCCAGATCTCTCAGCTTATGGCGAACATTCTTGTCCACCTTACGCAGATATTTTTTATATGTTACAATAATCTGTTTTTGTTTATTATAAGGTAGTGGATTGGTTTCCTCATGTAGTTTGGTCTCCACACTAGGTGCTATGGATTGGACCGGAGTATCCGGCCAGATCAATTCAGTATCATAGCTGGAATAATATTCTAATTTGATCTCTTTATTATTGTTCGGAGTTCTTTTTCCTTCACTTCCAATTTGAGGCCCTTTAGGATCTATATTGATCACCCTACGCATCTCTCTTACGAAAATTTCTCCGTTAGAGTTTGTACGTTTAAATTGCATAATGATCTTTTCTAGTTTTTCAGGATTGCTGCCCGGGTAGATAAAGATACGCGCGTTATAAAGATAAGTTTTAGGGAAGTCCCAGAAAGATTCTCCGGAACCCATATCCAATTCTAGATAAGGTTTATTATCCCTATCCGTTTTTAAGAATTGAGGCAATTCCTGAGGCTCGTCACCGATATATCTTAATGCTTTTTTGGTAGTCTCCATCTGAAGGATCTTATTGATCTGATGGATATTCTGAGAGATAGAAGCGTGCAAATTATCTATCTCGATATCGGAAAACCCAGCCTTACGAATGGCTTCGATCTGACGTTCTATTTCCCTTTCTTCCATAGTGAGGATTTTAGGTGCCGCATCTATTTGTATGAATACGGCCAAAAGAGAAATTATGAGAAAGATAAGGGTTTTCATTAGATGCCTTCCTTCTAAATATCGAAAAGACTATACCCTATTCTTGATCCTAAAAAGGATTTTTTCAAGGGTTCTTTCCTGATTATGCCTCGAATCTTTCGCCCGAATGCTTATTTCGAAGAGGAACTTCGACTTGGAAAATTATTTCCGAGGGAATTGGAGGCCAGGAATTCAGTCTTAGAATCCTCTTTTTCAGTTCTAAACTCTTTTCCGGACTCGGCAAAAGTTTTAGCTCATTCTCCTCCGGAAGAAAACTGGATCAAATATTGGCAGGAGAAGGGAGTACAGATCCCAAAACCTATTCTTCTTAGGAATATAAAACAATCTCTGCAAAAGGAAAAAGAGATCCAAATGGAAGAATGGGGAAAAATATCCCGTTGGAATTCCAACAACAACGAATTAGAGATAGATACTCTACTTGCAGATTCTGCAAAAAAATTCGGATCTAAATTAAACCAAAACGATTGGAACCAAGAATCGAATCCTGATCTAATTTCTTACTCAATTCGTAATTCGAAAGATTGGGAGATATTTTTACAAAAGGAAAAGGACCGCTTCTCTCCTGATCAAAAATTCGTTTTAAAAACTGAGTTTGGATTTGCTGGCGCTCAGAAGTTTAGAGATGTTTCCGGGTTAAAAGATCTAGCCTATTTATTCTTAAAAGTAAAAAGAGAACCTTTTCTGATCGAAACCTGGGTAGATAGAACCAAAGATTTCAGTTTGTTATTCTCCGCAAAAAACGGAAAATATAAAATAGAAGAAGGTACCATTCTACTCAACGATCATAAAGGAAAATACTCCGGAACTTGGATGGGAGAATTTTCTGAAATCCAAAACTATCTTTCCGAAATGTCGGAAAGTTTTTCTCAAGTCTCTAAATTCCATCCTAACTATGAAGGGTATGGTTCAGTAGATTCTTTCTTTTATAAATCTGAGGGGACCCAGGTTTTACGTAAAATTTCGGAAGTCAATTTCAGATGGACAATGGGCTGTTTATTATTGGAGCTCCGACATAGATTTCCTAAGAAGGGAAACGACCTTCTTCTTTTCTTACCTAAAGTCCAAAACTCGGATCCTTATTCTAGATTAAAAATTTGGGAGAAGGAAACAGGTTGGGAAATTTTTCCACTTTCCGCATTCTTCTCCCCTTACAGAAGACCCAACCAAAAAAACCTAATTTGGGTCCGTCTCCCGGCAGGAAAAACCCAGGATCCTTGGGAAGAGGCCAAAATCGTTTCGGAAAGCGGTATCCGAGCTCTTGGCCCCTGAAATGTACTTGTGATTCTTTACCTGCCTCCGAGACTGGTTCCAATCCCTTCGGGGAACTCAGCCTGCAGATATTACTCAGGTTTCAGGAAAAGAGATGGAACTGTTTCTCAATTACGCGCTGTATATTATCGTAAGTATCGGGTTCTTGATTCCCTTCACTGGATTTGTTATCGGAGCGGGAGCGATTGTAAATGCTACCGTTGCTGGATTTGCCGTTAACTTGTTGGCTCAAATCGTAGAAGAGGACAGACTCAAGACTTATCTCGAAAAGAATAAGTCCACTATGATCGGTCAGGCTTTATTAAAAGCCGTCGAAGCAGGTAAGACTAAACTGCAACCAGGTTCAGTTACTTCTCACGCAGAAGAGCATGGTCATGGCGGACATCATCTGATCTCTGTTCAAACTTATTCTCTTGTGTTTGCTGCACTGATCGTTGGAACTGTAATCACCGTATTAGTAGCTCAAGTAGACTTCGGAGCAATGAACACTGTGATCGCTATGCTTGTAGCGACCATCAAAGCTTCCTTAGTATTAGCTTACTTCATGCACCTTAAGTATGATAACGTAATGAACAGAGTGATCTTCGGATCAGGCTTCTTGTTCTTACTTCTTCTTTTTGGATTTTCCGTAGCGGACATCTATACAAGAGCGAAAATTTTCGCTGGCTTCCCTTACTAAGAAGAATTAAATACTTTCTTTGTATTTCAAAAGAACCGGCTTTACAGCCGGTTTTTTTGTAGCCTGAGGTTTTTCTTTCAGCTTTCGTATCCGAATCGAGCAGAGGAACTATGGCAGGATATTCAGGTACACCCTTGGCCAAAAAATTAGGATTTAAAGAAGGCCAGAACGCGATCATCATCAACGAGCCGAAAGAATTTAAAGGCTTATTAGAAGAACTTCCTCCCAATATTACATTCAAGAAGATATTAGCGGGGAGCTTCGATTATATTCATTTTTTCTGTAAGAGCAAAGATGAACTTTCTAAAAACTTCTCCAAGTTCCCGGACTTTCTCGCAGACAAAGGAATGGTTTGGATTTCTTGGCCTAAGATGAGTTCAGGTGTGAAAACAGACTTAAAAGAAGATATGATTAGAGAAATAGGCTTGAAGACGGGATTGGTAGACGTTAAAGTCTGCGCAATCGATTCGGTTTGGTCGGGTTTACTTTTCAGAAGAAGAAAAAGTTAAATTCAGTATCGAATATTCGGAAACTCGAACATGATCCTATTAGAACGTTACAGTCTAGGTTTCTTATTACCAGGGATCATCTTATGTTTTGCCTGTATCGAAAAAGTCCCAGAAATCAAAAAGACAATCGAGATCCCTGAACTAGGTTTAGTATTAAATTATGAAGGCTGGATCTATGAAGAATATGATCCAAATCGAGATAGTTCGGACTCCAGCCGTTCCAAAAACAAAAGAGAATTCTCAAGTGATAAACATATTAAGGTAATGTTTTATCTTTTTGAGCCGGAACAAAACAAAGGTTCCGAGATCAGGACCAATATTAATTTTGTATCGGAACCGATTCCTGCAAAATATTCCAAAGCAACCTTAGAAGATTACGTGGCTTCCATTAGCGGATTGTATTCGAATATATATAAAGAATACGAAATACTTTCCGTTCCTCAAAAATGCAGTTTTGGAAAAGAGAAATGTATTTTTTTTGAATCAAAGTTTATTCTTCCAAACACCGCAGAAAAAAAACAGATCAGAACTCTCCAATGGATCTTTTTCAAAGAAGGTTACGTGTATATTTTTACAGGCACTTTACCTGAGTCAGAGTTTTCGGAGAAGAATAAAAAGATCCTAAACACGATCCAGACTCTGACGGAAAAGATATAATCCTCGATTAGTTGCGTCTTAAAGACTTAGGCTTTTTATCCTCGGTTATATCCTCGTAATCTACTAGAAGTTTGTAAATCGAGACTGCGTCCTTCCAGATATGGATCCGGCCTTCCTTATTTAGATTCCGAACATATTCATTTACTTCGGAGAGACGGGACCTAAAGAAATAGAATAATTTTTTATCTTCTATCGCTATATGACTTACCAGCCAGTCCTTTAAATCCTGTATCAAAATTGCCAAGGATTCTAGCTCTTCTTTTTCGCTTCTTTCTATCATATCGTTGATGAGAATATTAAATCTCTCATGCTGTTTCTGGTGATTTTTCTCCCCGATATAATGGAAATGATGCATAATAGATTCTTCGGTATTAAAATGTTCGCGGATATATTCTATCGTTTCGTAAATCGCTTCTTTTAATTGAGCGCTTAAGGAATCGGCATCTATTTCTTGTTTTAATCTTTGTTTATATAGTTTGTCCGTTTTTACCAATAACTGCAAAAGCCATAGATGTTGTATATCTACGATCGCGATCCCAGTTTTGAGTTTATATCGATACCATAGATCGGAGATCAATTTTAGATTTTCTTCTCCCAGTTTTTTAAATTCTACTGAGACCTCTTGTTTTCCCGAGAACAAGACCATTTGGTATAATTTTTCGATCTCATCCGCGTAGATTGATGCATTTAAATGTCTTTGCATCCAATCCGTGAGTTTATCGTCTACATGGACCATTGCTGCATCCACATATTGTCTGTCTTCGCTCAGTATATGTCTAAACAGCCATTTTTTTAGATTTTTCAGCAGATCCAGAACCGCATTTTCAAAGTCTCCTTCGAAACTTTTTCGTACACGGTTCCTGAGTGCGGTAATGAACCGCATATGTTGTAATCTATGTTGGCCTAGTTTTGTATAACCTATACTCTCCAAAAGTTTTTCTTCCAGAGCGAAATGTTCGGTTGCATAATCTAAAGTTTTAGAAAGTGCATTCGTAAATGTAGTTTCTAATTCGGCTCTGGTCCCCGACTCCAGTTTATCCTCAAGATCAGCAAGAATTCCGATCAACCAAAGATGTTGTTTATCTATTTCAGGAATTCCTAAAGACAGATCGAATGTCTTCCAAATGCCTCTGATTTTTTCTATAACCCTTTCGTCATACATGAGATCATCCTTATAGCTGTTTTACGGAAAACTGTTACAAGGATTCGTGAGTAAGTTTCAGGACGAATCAGAAATCAATTCAGGAAGAATTGATTTATATCAAATGGAAAAATCAGAGAACTTAAAAAAGTAAATCAAATGCCGTATCTTTTGATGATTAATTTTGCTTCTTCTACAAAACTACTTTCTTCTTCTTTTGTAAAAGGTTTGAATACGTTCTCTTGGAATCTTTTCGCTAATTGTATGTATTCCAAACAACCTGCGATACTCATCTCAGGTTTCGCTTTTTTTTCGTAGATGACGATGTCCCCATTCTTAGGAATTACCATCGCTCTTGGAGGGATTTTTTTACCGCCTCGGATCATACAACCGGCGAGTATCATAGCACCGTCTCCGATCACTGCCTCATCTAAAATGATCGCACCTATTCCGATCAAACAACCCTTACCGATCTTACAACCGTGAAGCATCGTATTATGACCTACTAATGTATAATCATCTATGAACAGACTGCCGGTAGAATCAGTATGAAGTGTGCTATTATCCTGGATATTAACACCTTCACCCAATTTAATCTCATTTAGATCCGCACGAACAACAGCACCCGGCCAGAGAGAAGATAGAGGTCCCATCTCTAACATTCCGAATGCGGTCGCAGCCGGATGGATAAATGCAGTCTCGTGAATTTTCATAGTTTAACGAAGAGGATAACCGGAAGAATTTGCGATCTGTATCAAACGATCCGTGATCTCCTTGATCCTTTCCTGAGTTAAGTTCTTGTCCTGACTCAAAAGTTTGAATCGATAAGAAACTGACTTTTTATTTTCAGGAAGATTTCCACCGGTAAATACTACGGTAACTTTTATATCCTGCAACTCAGGGAATTTTTCCAGAACAGCCAAATCGCTGAACTTAGAAGAAGATTCATTCAGATCCATCACCAAAGAAAGATCTATCTCTGTTTGAGGGAAATGAGATGGAGCGGCAAAATAGTTTTTGTTCCTATCTTCAGTCCAAACTTCTAATAAAGAAACAAATTCGAATCTTCCTAAAATGACTCTCTTTTTAATATCAGCCGTATCCAAAGCAGCAGGATGAGCATATCCTAACTCTCCCACTTTTTTACCGGAAACAAATAAGGAAAGAGATGCCTTAGGATGGAAATAGCTTTTTGCTTCTATCTTCCATTCGATATCTCTCAAATTTAAATGCCTTAATACTTTTTCAATACCGGTTCTAACTTCAAAAAAATCGGACTCTAAAACGTTTAGATCCTTCTCGTTGGACTTCCTACCAAAAGAAACCGCCCAAACAAACCATTTAGATTCATTAAAAGGTTCTTCCGCTTTTTTATAAGTACGTCCAAACTCGAAAATTTTCAGTTTTTCGAATCGATCGGAATTGAATCTGATATTTTTCAAAAGAGAAGGATATAGGGAAGTCCTTAAATACGCCTGCTCATCCGGCATTGCATTTAGGATCTTGATGGAATCTTTTACTTCTTCTTCGAACGAATTATCTTTTGAAGAAGCATAAGAATAATTGAATACTTCATTGTATCCAAGGTTTTGGGAGAAGGCCCTTTTTAGATGTTTTTCCAGTTCTCTGGAGAAATTACGAGCAGGAGGTTTTACATCCGAAGCCAAAGGACGAACTGGAATAGATGCATATCCTAATGTACGGCCTATCTCTTCTACTATATCTTCCGGAATGGTAATATCATAATTTTGTCTGTATTTAGGAACAAGAACCTTGACTGTATCTCCTTTCCATTCAGTGGAGAAGGAAAGTTGTTTTAGAATTTTATCGGAAGTAGACTGATCAATCTCTGTTCCGAGTTTTTTATTCAAAAAACTTAAGCTGACCTCGATCTCTACTTTTTTATCCGCAGTATGAATATACCCGGCAGGAAGGCTCGCTTTCAGATCAGGACATCCATTCTCTTTCAGAAGATGTAAAGCCCTTTTGATAATAGGAAGAGTGGTCGTTGCTTCCAAACCTTTTTCATATCGAACAGAAGACTCGGAACGAATTCCTGTTTTTCGGATCGACTTACGAACAAACTCCCTTGGGAAAACTGCAGATTCTAAAATTACTTTTTTGGAATTAGAATCCACCGCTGTATCCGCACCACCCATCACACCTGCGATCGCAACTCCTTTTTTAGAGTTACGAATGATCAGTATCTCAGAGTCAAGTTTGGGAGAAGTTTCGTCCAGAAGAGGAAAACTTTCGTCCTTCTTCGCATAATCCACTTCTAATTCAATTCCACCTTGAGAGGATAATTTATCAGAATCAAAGAAGTGAGTAGGTTGTCCTGCTTCCAATAATAGATAGTTGGAAACATCCACGACATTATTGATCACTCTCACTCCACATTTTTTCAAACGCGAGCGAACGGTTTTATTAGAAGGTTTGATCTGGATTCCTTCAATCGAAGAAGAATAATAAGAATGCGCGTATTCTGTTTCTTTTACCTTTGGAGATATAATATCTTTGGAAAAATCCCAATTAGTTTCGAAAGGATTAAATTTGATCGGCAAATTTAATTGAGCTGCAAGTTCTCTTGCAAACCCGAAATGACTCCATAGGTCCGGACGATGTGTGATGGATTTATTATCAATATCTAAAATAGTATCTCTGAATCCAAAATACTCTCTCAAATTCAGACCAGGTTTTGCTTCCGGATCATCCAGGACCATAACACCTGCATCTTCTTCGGAGAGGCCCAGTTCTTTTTCGGAGCATAACATACCAGAGCTTTTTACTCCTCTTAATTCAGACTCTAGGATTTTTTTATCTCCTAACTCTGCACCTGGAATAGCTAATGGAACCAAGTCCCCTACTTTTAGATTAGGAGCCCCTGAAACGATTTGGATCTTATTTTTGCCGTCGGAAACTTGAGCGACTTGGAGTTTGTCTGCTTGAGGATGTTTTTCTAAAGATTCGATCTTAACTAAAACGACCTTCTCCAAATGAGAAAAATAATTCTCTACCCCATCTACTTCGCAAATAGAAGCTGCAATTTTTTTTAGGACATCCTCGAGGGACACATCCTTGATAGGGGTAAAATCGTTAATCCAATCCAGGGATAATTTCACGTAAACTGTCTCCTAAGGCCAAATATCTGGCGGAGTAGTTTAACAAAAGCGGATAGAGGGGGCTAGTGTCCAGCAGTAAAACGAAGATATAGAAGCTTTAAGGTGGCCCGATGTTTCAATCAGTCTAAGCCAGGAAAATAGGCTTGGAAAAGTTCGAAACGGTGGTGTATTTCTTTCCCTACCTTTACCTTTCTCAATTCTACTTCGAAATCCTCTTTTACTTTTTGGATCTCGTTTTTAGTTCGATTCATTGCGGATTTTTTTTCGGGTCTTCCTTCCCATTTGAAAGCAGCCTCTTGTCTCATCAGTTTTTCTTCTAACTGGCGAAGAGTATTTTGGTTGCTGTTTCGGATCTTATATTCTTCTTTTTGGAATAGATCTTTGGTTTGTTCGTATAATTCTTTTTTTCTATCTTCTAATGCGAGTTCTAAGGTCTCACAAGCCATCACGAAATATTTTTCAGTATCGCCAGGCAACTCAGTTTCAGAAGATCTGAATCTATTCTCTCTTACTGTTTCCGGAAGATTTTCCAATACCTTGGAACTCCCGCTTCGTCGGTTTACTTCCACAACGAATAATTCTTTTCTGTCTAAGGAAAACTTGAATTCTACTATAAATACGAAGTATAAGAAGTTACCGGAGGTTCTATAAAATCCAATCTTCCAGCCGGATCTGTCTTTTAAAAAAGATTGGACTGCTTCCTCGATTAAAGGATGACCGAATGCCAAAAATTCCAATCCATCATCTGCTAACGCAAGTTCAGAATTAAACGTAGCCTTCTTACCTTTATAATTCACTCCATCAAGTTCATATACCTGGGGTTTTAGGGTTTTGAGTTTGAAGTTCAGTCGATCGGAATACTTCTTAGCATATCTAACAAAGAAAGTTTCCAAATGTTGGTTGGTAAAAGATCTCTCCTGCAGAGTGGTCTTATAATAATCTTCTAAATTGAAATCCAATAGTTTAGGAGTGACCAAGGAGCCCAGTTTTTCGAAACCTTTTTTGGCGATCTTAATCCTTTGGTCGATTTCCTCTTCTACTTCTCTTAATTTTTTATTCCCAGTAACAAATCTCATGAAGCTGGAATGAAAATCCAATTCATCTTCTATCGCTCCAAGTAACTCGTCGGAACCTCCGATAGATTCCTCAAAAAGTTTGATCTTATTGGATAGAACTTCTAAAATTCTCTCCGCAACTGTGTCTTTAGAAGCGAAGTTAAAAATAAATACATTATCCTTTTGCCCGAATCTATGGATCCTTCCGATCCTTTGTTCGATCTTCAAAGGACTCCAAGGTAGATCGTAGTTGAATAGAACGTTTGCAAATTGAAGGTTACGTCCTTCTCCACCTGCTTCCGTACAGATCAATATCTCGGAAGTTTTTCTGAATTCGGAGATTGCTTCTTCTTTTGCGTCCGCACTTAAAGATCCATGAAATAACGTGACCTTGTATTCGGATAGAGTAGAAGCTAAGAAGTCCTGAGTACTTCTGAATTGAGTGAATATAATAAATTTAGGATGCCCTTCTTTTTTAAGCTTAGCAATCGTCTCTTTCAGTTTTTGGCTTTTACGATCTTCTTTGATCTTCTTGCCTAAGAGGATCAACCTGTTTAAGGATAATAATTCTCTTCTCAGATTTGCAAGATCGGAAGGCGCGGATTCATCCAGATCGGAAACGAAATCTTCGACTCCTTCTGTTTCGTCCAAGTCCCATTCTTCTAATTTATTACCGACCGCTTGTAAACGATGGAGGCGATTCTCCAACATGAACTTACGTTTGGATAATGCAGAAAGAAGTGCGAATACGGAAGAATCCAATAATTTCTGGAATACGATCATCACGAATCCGATTGCCCTGTTTTGGGTTCTCATTGCGAGATTGTACTCTCTGCGAACGTATTCCGTGGTCTCATTATAGAATTGTCTTTCTACATCGGATAATTCTATCTTTACGGTTTTGGCGAATCTTTTGGTGAATCCGCCTACTTCTACTTTTCTACGTCTTAAAAGCACCTTGGAGATCTTCTCCTTTAATCCGCTTTTATTCCCTAGAACATAATCGTTTATAAAAGTATGATATGGTCCGAGCAAATTCGGATCGACCAAGTGGACCAGATAATATAACTCTTCTAATTTTCCTCTAAAAGGTGTTGCGGTAAGAAGAAGTAAACATTCACATTTTTTTGCGATCTTCTCCGCAAATAAATAGGCTCTGGTAACCTTATGATAATCCCTTCTTAAACGATGAGCCTCGTCAAAGACTACGATATCCCATTTCGTTTTCAGGATCTCTTCGGCGTATTTAGGATTTTTAATAAAGTCTACGGAAGTAATTACATGTTTAAAATTTTTCCAGTTCTTCTCTCCGCTAGCTAAGAAGTTTCTGCGTTTAACGATCTCGAAATCTTCGTTAAATTTGTTTTTTAATTCCTGTTTCCATTGAACAAGAAGCGGAGAAGGAGCAACGACCAAAACCTTTTTGTACCCTCTTCGAAAGATCAGCTCTTTCATAACGAGAGCTGCTTCTATCGTTTTGCCCAGCCCCACCTCATCTGCCAAAATGAATCTAGGTCGAAGAGAGTTCACCACCACGAAAGTGGATTCTATCTGGTGAGGAAGAAGTCTAGTCCTTGAATTGGATAATGCGGAAAGTTTGTCGTAAGCATGAGTGAGTTTTAACTCGAATGCTTGCAAACTTAGATCCAGTAATTCAGGATCCGCAAAAGATTCGGTAAATGCAGTCGGATAAGATCCTATAATTTTCAGTCTGTTAGAATTTTCAGAAACGGTTTTTCTGGTGTCGGAAGACGGAAAGTAAATTTGGAATTTTCCGGAGTCGGAACTTTCTATCCTTCCAATTCCTAATTCAGGTTCATCCTTGAGATAACAGGAATCCCCTCTGAACCCGCTGGAAGAATCGGATTCGAAATCTAGACTGAGCTGCAAAGTAGAGTCCAAGATCAAACTCCCCTTTTCTCTCCCCAGATATATTTATGGGTCTGCAAAGAAAGACGCAGATCCGTTCTATTATTTTCTTTGATCCAATCTACAAGGATTTCAGGGGTAAGCTCTCCGAACACGGGAGAAGCCAAAAGATTTCCCTTTAATTTAAAACCGTCTATCACTTCCAAAGTTCTATCAAAATCCTTTCTATCTCTAATTACGAATTTGATCTCATCCAAATTATCACGTCTATCCCGGACAAATTCTAAATTTTCCAAGATCATTTTGTTTTCCATTCCTGAGCCAGGGAGTTTGTAATCTAGGGTAAAGACCATATTTTCCAAATTAGAAATTGGTTCCGCACCGTTTGTCTCCACCCTCACCCTCGTATAAAGCCCCGAAACTTGCCTGGACTGTTTCAATTTTTCCGCCAATGTTTGGCTGAAAATCCTATTCGAATTTTCTAATGGTTCTCCGCCCGTCAGAAGTATTTGTATAGGAGTAGAAGAAATCGATCCTATCTCCGAGATCACATCTTCTAATTCCATTTCTTTCCCCGCATTTGGAGAAAGAGCGTACGGAGTGTCACACCAAAGTTTGCGGCTTCCGTCCATTCCGCATCTGAGAGAACATCCCGCGAACCGGACAAAAATTGTAGGCAAACCTGTTGAAATTCCTTCTCCGGAAACGGAGAGATAAATTTCATGAACGACGGATTTCATACTAAGGAATAGCTCTCCAAGGTACAAGATTTTTACCTGCTTTCTTTGCAAGAATCCAGAAAAAACCGTTTATTAGAATACCAGAATGATTTTTGGCCCGATCCAGTCAAGATGGGGCTATCAAAATCCCGAAAAAAGCTTGTTGAAAGACCTATGTACGTGTAATAAATTTGGAAGCCTTTTTGAAATCATTTTAACGTTTCGAAAGTACTAGAACGTCCTTCATGAAATTTTCCTTTTTAGAAAAAATCAAAGAAAAATCCCAATTCTTGCAATGGAAAGTGCTGATCGGTTTTTTCTCTCTTACCTTATTATTGATCATCGCAAGTTTGATCAGTTTGTATGGAATGATAGAGCTGAAGGACTCCGGAGTAATGATAGAACATACATTTACGGTCATCGAAGAGATCGACCAATGTAAAAGTATCACTAGAGAGATTGGGATCGCACAAGCTTATACAGAAGACGCAGCCTCAGATAATACTAGATCTTTGTTCTCCAACTTAAAAAGCGAGATTAAGATCCTTCAAAATCTCACCAAGGACAATCAGATCCAACAAGTAAGGATCCAGGGAATTTCTAACCTGATTGTAACTGCGGAAAAACAACCCGGCTCTTTCGAATCCAAAAAAGGGATTATATTAATAGAGATAGCAGAGCTACTCAATAATATGCAGGAAGAAGAGTTAAGACTTCTGAATAGCAGAAATGCCACGAATTCTTTGAGAGGAACTAGGGTCGCTTATTCACTACTTACTTTAGTTATAGTTTCTTTTCTGGTAGTAGGTTACGGTTCCTTTGCGGTCCAAAAAGATATCAAAGAAAAAAGAAGAATCACTGATAGATTGATCGAAAGTGAGTCCAGGCTTCTTTCCATTTTGGACAATCTACCTTCCGCGTTTTGTATGATGGATCTAGAGGGAAGAGCTCTATTCCATAACCAAGTATTCGCAAACCGATTTTTAGGAAGTAAAGATAAAAGACAGGACATGGGCCTGGAAAATCTTTTTGGAAGTGAAAAGGCAGAGTTCATTTCCACCGTAATTGCAAAATCCTTAGACAAACAGGGTCCTTTAGATTTCGAACTAGACCTAGTCGTTTCCGAAGAAGAAAAAACTTTTTACTGTGTGATCGTTCCTTTAGTGGACTTAGAGGGAGAAGTTTACTCAGTCTGCGGATTATTCACAGATATTTCCGTTCGCAAAAACTACGAACATGATCTCAAAAAAGCAAAAGAAGAAGCAGAAAAGGCGAACCGTGCCAAATCGGAATTTTTGGCGATGATGAGTCATGAGATCAGAACTCCTATGAACGGAGTGATCGGAATGACCGAATTATTGATAGATTCCAATCTGAATAAGGAACAAAAAGAATACGCTGAAATTATTCAAAAAAGCGGGGAAAGCCTACTCAATATCATCAATGATATTTTAGATTATTCTAAAATTGAATCCGGGACCCTTTCTCTGGAAATCAGGGAATTTTCCGTCATCGAAACTATCGAAGAAGTTTTGGATCTATTCAGGTCTCGTGCCGCCCAGAAGCAAATCGATCTGGTCTATTATCTGGATCCGAATGTTCCGGATCGAATCTTATGCGATAGTCTCCGTTTAAAACAGATCTTTATCAACCTGATCGGAAACGCGTTAAAATTCACCGAGCAAGGTGAGATCTTTTTATCTGCAGAAGTTTCTAAATTAGAGGGTAATTTATATACGATCTTATTTGCGATCAGAGACACCGGGATCGGGATTCCGGATGAAAAACAAAAGGAATTGTTCCAGCCATTCTACCAAGTTGATACATCTTCTACCAGAAGATACGGGGGAACAGGGCTTGGGCTTTCTATTTCTTCTCGATTGATTGAAATGATGGGTGGAGTCATCTGGGTAGAAAGTGAATTGAATATCGGAACAACCTTCTCCTTTTATATCCAGGTAGAAGGCAATAATCAAGCAAAGGTCAAAGAAAAAGCGGCAAATTCGGAATTAGAGAACAAGAAAGTTCTTATACTCGATGATAATCCTACTAACCTCAGGATCCTTGCATACCAACTGCAAATTTTAGGACTTATAACCTTCTCCGCTAAATCAAAAGAAGAAGCATTTAACTTACTCGATCTGGACATTATGCCTGACCTCGGCATCTTAGATTATAATCTTCCTGGAAGTACAGGATTAGAGATCGCTCAGGAAATTCGCAAAAGAAATTTTCATTTTCCATTAGTGCTTCTATCTTCTTCTTTCCTAGATCCAAAAGATAAGGAAACTGCCGGAGAATTATTCTCTGGAGAATTGAGTAAACCGGTTAAGAAAAAAGATATAGAAATGATCGTAACTGAAATTTTAGCGGAGGGTGGGACTAAGGCAAAGGCGAATACCAGATCTTCTTATCTCGCTAGCCAAAAAGAAATTTTAAGTTCTCAATTTCCTTTTAAGATCATGGTAGCAGAAGATAACGAGATCAATCAAACCCTTGCAAAAAGGATTATCCAAAAATTAGGATATGAACCGTTTATCGTTCCGAATGGAAAAGAAGCTTTGATCGCTCTCAGAGAAAGGAAAATCAATCTGATCTTTATGGATGTTCATATGCCTGAGATGGATGGGCTGCAAGCAACTCAGGTCATTCGGAATACTTGGCCTGTAGAATCCCAACCTTATATCATTGCAATGACTGCGGCCGCAATGCAAGGAGACAGGGATCTATGTATTCGAGCCGGAATGAACGATTATATCTCTAAACCAATCGTATTCGAAGAGCTGGTCCACGTAATGAGAAAAGCCGGGAATACACTCTTTCCTAAGTCCAAGGCCTAAGCTCTAACTCCGGTTTCTGTCAATTCCACGCGATAAAAAACCGTCCAAAAATCCGCAATTTCTGCCGATCTTTAAGTTTAGAGGATCTCACTCTTCCATGTCCAGGACCAGAGCAATTATATTCATCTCATTCTGTTTGGTTTTTCTATTTTCGGAAACCGGGACAAGCCAAGAAGAAAAGGAAGCCACATCTTCATCTTCTGATACAAGGAAAACAGTTCTTTGGACTGGAGAAGTTCTTTCAGTTTATAGAAACAAAGGAAAGGCAAAGATCAAGATAGGTAGGAACTCCTACTTTTCAGAACGTTCTGAAGAAGAGATCAAAGGTATATTGAGCGAAAAACCGAATCTACCTTTATTCAGAAAACCTAAAATGGAAGAAATAGGCGCCTTCCAAGTGGAGAATATAGAAGTAGAATTTGGAAAAGTGGGAAAACTCACCAAACCTGTTTCCATAGAACTTAGAGGAAGTTTCTCCGTAGCAGAAGGTAAACCTGCCAGATTGATCAGCGTAGGACTTTTAATAGGTGCTTACGGAGAAGAAACATTCTACCAAGATCCTTCCAAATTTGATGCTACTGACGTAGTCAGAAATCGTTTAGCTAAAAACATTCTTCATCCAAAAGACGGAAAAGAAATGGTGCTCGTTCATACAGGCTACGAATCCAACGGGAAAATTTTATACGAACATATGGGATATTTCCTATACGGACAAGGTTCCGATCCTGGAGACGATAGTTATAATCCTAAGTTCGGAGTTCCTGATAGAAGTAGCCTGGAAGAAATTTCGTCCTTTTACATTGATAAATACGAAGTCACAAACAAAGAATATAATAAATTCTTAAAAGAAACGGGCAATCCTTCTCCTCCTCATTGGGAAAACGGAAATTTTCCTAGAGGAAAAGAATACCATCCTGTCACCAACCTTACCTACAGAGAAGCGGAAGCTTATTCCAAATGGGCCGGTAAAAAAATCCCAACCGAATGGCAATGGGAGAAAGCGGCGAGAGGAACAGGACTTATTTGGAGATTATTGAAAGACGAGAGTTACGAATTTATCTCCCAACCACAAGACTATCCTTTCGGAAATGAATTCGATTCTGCACTTTGTAATACCAGAGAAGGTGGAAGCAAAGGAACAATATCCGTGTTTGAACTTCCTTCCAAAGGCCAAAGCCCTTACGGTGCAATCGGAATGTGCGGTAATGTAGCAGAATGGACCAGCTCTTCTTATATACCTTATCCAGGACATAGACCAAACTCCGGAAGATTTGGAAAACATCTAAAAGTGATCCGAGGCGGGTCTTATTCCGGAACCAAAGAAGAAGCAAAAGTTTACGCAAGAGACTTCGGAGGAATTCCGAATCTATTGAATGATAGAAAAGCGGGTCTCAGGCTGATCACAGAGGTGAAAAACTAAAACTTTATTAAGAAATCCTAACTCTAACTAAAATTTTATCCAAAGTTTTAGGAGAGATCCTACTTAGTAGATAACCGAATTTCTCCTTCAACTTAGAAGGAATGATCTCTCGCTTTCTTTTCTCAATTCCTTTTAAGATCTTTTTGGCCACTACCTCAGGATCTAATCCATTTTTCTGACCTTCATCCATAATCCCATGAGGAGTTCCATCTCCTCCTAATGCCTTAATTGAAATTTCCGTTTTTACAAAACCAGGGCAAACACTCATAACATGGATCCCGGTTTTCAGGTTTTCCAAACGGATACTGTCCATAAATCCTTGCATCGCATGTTTGCTTGCTGCATATCCGGATCTTAATTGAGTAGCGTACTTTCCCTGTATAGAAGATACGGCGATCACATGTCCTTCACTTTGACGAAGATCTGATTCAAGTAAACGATACAATAAGACCAAGGGAAAATAATTCGTGTCCATAATTGCTCTGAAAATTTTCAGATCCGTTTCTGCCGCGGTTCCTCTCATGGAAATTCCGGCATTATGAATGAAGCCGTCTACTCTCTTGAATTTTTTTCGAAATTCTTCGACCGCCTTTTTCAGATCGGATTCAGACATTACATCCGCTTGCATAACGAAAATTTTATCCGGATTGGAAGCCGAATTTTTCAGATCCTTTAAAGCCTCTTTTCTGCGAGCGATCACGCCCACATAGGCTCCTTCCTTTTCCAACTCAATAGCTAAAGCTCTGCCTATCCCTGAGCTTGCTCCCGTGACTAAAAAAACCTTATCCTGAAAAAAAGACTCCATCCCAAAATCCGTAAAGTAGGTAGAAGAATAGGTAAGAATGCTAAAAAAGCAAATCAAAACAGCGTAAAATCCTTTCAGGTCTATCTCTTAGGGAAAAAAAGGAACCAGGAGAATGTATGGCGCTTTCCCAATTAAAACAAAAGATCAGATACAAAGACTGCGGTTTCCAGCGTAGGTACGAAAGTAGATACTATTGGTTTCCGGAAGAAAGTCCTCCTAGCTGCCTGATAGAAGTCAGCCAAAGAGATCCTTATCATGACATGACTTTGTACATGTTAGTGAACTTAGCCACAATGAAAATTATGGACTTAGATGTGGAGGAGGACAGGGTTCCTTATGAAACCTGCCCTCATGCGATCAAAACGTATTCTTACCTGATCGGAGAAGATATATCGTATAATAAAATTATGAGAAAATTTCCCGAAGATAAAACGATGGGTTGTCTTCATATAAATGAACTTCTACAAAATGCCGCCCAAAGTTTTTCTTCTGCGTATGCGTTCTTTTTAAAGGAAAGAAATTTCCCGGCGGAATGGGACGAGTATAGAATGTACCAAGGCAACTTAGATCCGAAATCCAGAAGAGAGATCGGAAGGCATTGGTGGATGAAAGACAAGGGTGTTCGAAATTCTTGTTATAGTTTCTCTGACAGACATGAAACTCCCGACTTGAAACAGCAGGTGAAACCTCTTGACAGTATCACTTCTTTAATGGTAAAAGAATTCCGCAACGCCAGAGGAGCAGGATGATCCGAAGTTTTGCGACATTTATTTTATTCATTTGGTTTTGCCCGGTATTTGCGGATACCAACCAAAACTGTGATAAAAAAAATATCTGTTCTTCGATCGAAACGGAGAACGACGAAACTTCAGTTTATCTCCAAGCTAAAAATCTAATCCCAGGGACCCATATCACTGTATATACTGCAATCGAAGGTCCTAATATAGAAACGGAACCTCAAAGCCCGATCTCTTTTGTATTAAACGATTCGGATAAGAAGAAGGTACTGACATTCAAAAAGAAAGAGAACACGGAAGCTCCTGTCTCGGTAGCAGTATTGGCAGTGGCCTATTACGGAGACTTATCCGCAAAACATGACGAAACTTATGTATATACTCTTCCTTACGAAGGAAAGTCTTGGATCTCCATTGGTTATAATAGCGGAGAAGAACATAAAGGTGGAGGAGCCTATTCACTGGACTTTGTACTTCCGGAAGGAACTCCACTTTTAGCAGCCAGAGATGGGATCGTAGTAGAAACGGAAGATAAATTTACGGAAGGAAGAAGGGACCCTAAACTCATCGATAAAGCAAATCGTATCGTAATAGAACATTCGGACGGAACAGTAGCGATCTACGGACATCTAAAACCCAAAGGTGTACTGGTAAAGCCTGGAGATAAGGTTGTCGCGGGACAAAAAATTGGACTCTCCGGAAATACAGGATTCAGCACCGGACCCCATCTACATTTCGAAGTTTATAAGCCGGAAGAGAATCGTAAGAAAAAAAGTTTTGCTACATTATTCAAAACCGAATCGGAAGAAAAAGAATATCTGAGTGAGGAAAATGCTTACTGGACTCCGGACGGAAAAACTCCTCCAGGATTTCCGATCACAAATATAGAAGAATTTTGTATCAGCCATTCTATTCCGGATCCTGACAAACCTTTTTCCTGTTCCGATAAGATCCAAACAAAACGTAAGTTTTATCTTTCTATCCCGATCTACAAATCAGGGCCTTATACTTTTAAGGGGGAATTCATTTCTTTAAAAACAAAAAAAGTAAGTTTTACTTTTCAGGAAAAAATCCCTGGCGGGATCAACTTTGAAGCCTGGGAAATTCAACCTGTCCTGAGCGCCGGGAAGTATAAGATCAAATTTTATCTAGAAGAAAAAGAGATCGGGGAAAGATCATTACAAATCCTTCCTTGACCTAAATTCGATCTCAGGTGAAAAGGATCGATCCATGTCTAATTTTATCGTAATCGGACTTTGTTTTCTGTTCGGGATACTCATTCGAAGCAAAGGAAAGTTTCCTGCCGATTCACATAAAGTTATCAATTCGTTTATCATCAGCGTTTCCCTTCCTTGTATGGAGTTCGGACCTCTGCGTCATGCTTCTCTGGATGGGAACTTCTTAACATTCGCAGCAATGCCTTGGGTGCTTTTTGGATTCGGATTTTTATTTTTCAGCTTTTTCGGAAAACTACTGGATTGGAAAGAAAGTACAATCGTATGTCTTTGTCTTTCCGCCGGTCTCGGAAACACTTCCTTTTTGGGAATTCCACTAATAGAATCCTATTACTCGAAAGAGGGACTTCCTACAGTTCTGATCATAGACCAACTTGGGACATTTCTAACTCTTGCTATTCCTGGAACTTATTTAGGAACGAAGGTAAGGCATGCACTCCAATCCCCGGAAACCAAGTCCTCTCTTTGGAAAACATTATTCACGTTTCCTCCATTTATAGCATTACTGGTTTCTCTGGCTTCTCGTCCTATTTCGGTTCCACCGGAACTTGAATCCGCAATCTCAAAGATAGGAGATACCCTCATCCCGCTTGCTCTTTTTTCAGTCGGATACCAACTTCCTGGGACCATTCGGATCAATTCCGAAGAACCAAATGCCGAAAATCCCAAGAGGGAATCAGACGATTCTTTTAGGATAAGAGTTCCTTTGTTATTCGGCTTAATATTTAAACTTATAATCGGCCCTATCTTAGTCTGGCTTTGTTTCGGAACATTCTTCCATTATTCGGAGAAGAATATAGGCGAAAATTTTCTTAGAAACTTTAAGATCCTAATCATGGAATCTGCAATGGCTCCCATGATCACGGGAAGTCTTCTCGCTGCAGAATGGGGACTTTCACCTAGATTAGCTGTTTCCCTAGTCGGAATTGGAATACCGCTTTCTTTTCTAACGACCTTAGGATTGTATTACCTCCTGGAGAATCTGGCGTGGACTGGAACGATCTTTTTCGGGCAGTAAAAACAGGTAACAACGGAACACTTCGCGCCTTATTGTCTGAGGCAGCGACAAGAGATGGTTTCGCAGAAGAATTTCCTGAACTCAGAGATTCTTACGGCTGCGGACTTTTGTACTGGGCCATCAAAGAAGGAAATAAAGAAGCCACAAATCTTTTAGTAGAGTACGGTTCCGATCCGAACGAGACAAGCTCCAGAGGAGAAACTGCGCTACTTCTCGCATTAGAATCTGAGAATACGGAACTCACCACTATACTCTTGGATTATGGTGCAGATCCTGAACTCAGAGATATGGATGGAAACACTCCATTAACAAGAGCGATCAGTTCCGGGACACTAGAATTGGTAGAGATCTTATTCGATCTACCAAATCATCCACCTGATATAGAATCCAGAAATGGAGAAGGTTATTCTCCTCTTCTACTCGCGGTGGACATGGGCCATTTAGAGATCGCGGAATATCTGGTTTCAAAAGGTGCAGATCCTAAAAAGAAAAACTCCGAAGGCCGGACAATTCTTCACCTCACCGCATTACATAATGATTATGAGATATTAGATCTATTCTCAGAGAACAAAGAAGTACGTTCTTTAATGGAGAATAAGGACCAAGACGGAAATACTCCTCTTCTTCTTTCCGCTTTATATGATAGTGTAGAATGCCTGGAAAGATTACTGAATCTTGGCGCCGATCCTTTGGCCAAAAATCTAAGCGGTAAAACTGCTAAAGAAGAAGCTGATAGAATGAAATTCCATCATACTTTAAAAGTCATAAATAAGGCCACGCTCACTTTATTGTTCAGAGCTTCTTCCGAAGGAAAAACGGAAACAGTGGAAAAAATCCTAAGCAATGGTTACGAAGCAGAAGTCCGTGATATGCTCGGTCGCACTCCATTACTCCTCGCTGTAAAATCAGGAAAAACGGATCTGATCGAATTATTAGTGAAAAATGGAGCTTCTCCTTATTCTACGGATAAGGAAGGAAACTCTCCTTTAGCTCTTGCAGAAGCTTCTGAAAGCCCTGCTCTACATCAGATATTTAAGCAATTCCTGAATCCGGAAGAAGGAAAATAACTAGATCCTACTTCTTTTGATGATCTTTTCAAAAAGTTCTTCGGGATCCGCGCTAACTTCTAACCATTCTCTTGTTTGAGAATCTAAGAAACCTTCTTCTACCATATGATCTAATTGTTGTAATAGTGGATCAAAAAATCCGTTTACATTCAATATTCCGATCGGTTTGGAAAGAACTCCAAGTTGATTCCAAGAAGTAACTTCTACCAATTCTTCTAAGGTTCCGATCCCACCCGGCAAAGCGATAAACGCTATGGACTTTTCGTACATGAGAAGTTTTCTTTCGTGCATGGTTGGGACTAAGATCAGTTCCGTGATTTCTTTATGAGCGATCTCTTTGCTGGAAAGAAACTCGGGAAGTACGCCGATTACGGACCCGCCTTTTTCTAAAACAGAATCGGCAACCGCTCCCATCAATCCGGAGGTAGCTCCTCCATACACCAGCCCTATTCCTTCGGAGGCCATTAGATGACCTAAGAATACTGCGGCTTGGAGATAACGAGGTTCCTTTCCAGGTCTGGAACCGCAGAATACACAAATGGCTGGTTTCATCTGGGTCAGGATCGATTTTGAATTAGGTTTGGCAACCTGATTTGAGAGAAGGATCAGATCTTAAGGAAAGATTTTGGATCTATCCTTGGTTGGGATAAATAATGATCTCTGTATAAGGGAATTCTTGTTTTAGATCGTCTAGTAAAGATTCCAAGATCTTAGGATACTCCAAAGGATGAATGTCCTTTTTAAATTCCAATCTGAACTCAAGAAATTTCCTTTCTCCCTTGGATCTGGCTTTTAGATCATAGATCTTAGAAACCTGGGAGAACCGATCCGAGAGAATATTTTGGACGGTCTCTTTGTATTCATCCGAAAAATCGAAAGGCATACCTCAAAACTTTCGATTTTAGCAAAATACTTCCTCCCTTTTTTCATTCTTCCTATAAAAAAGAATTGGAGTCTTGCGTCCAAGATACTTAGTCTTTCCGTTTACGAAGCTACGCGAAATACTTAGAGGTAGACCTTGCAGACTTTCCTGAAACTTTCCGCATCCTTATTCTTAGGCATTTTTTTATTTGTCTCCGGCCCTATATATTCCCAGGGCAAATTACCAGATCCGGATGCCTTGGAAAAAGAAGCAGACGAGTTGGAATACCAAGCCGGTAAATCCCAGGTCCAAGCCGAGAGAAGAAGGCTTGCATTACTCGCCGCAGAAAAGAGAAAGCAAGCGGTTGATATCCGAAACGAACTTCATGACCAAGAATTATCCAAACCTTATAGCAGGCCTACCTTAGATATCCAATTCGCAGCATTACAATCCACTTGGGAATCCGAGGTATTAGCCAGACAAAAAAATATCGGGGTCAACAACTACAACACAATCCTGTCTACGGTAGGCGCTTATCAAAATGCACAAACCACTGCAGCAGGTGCAGGAGTAAATCCGAACCTTCTAAATGATAGCATCACTAGTTATTCCAGCCCCCAAGGGAATACTAAGACTGCGTTTCCGATCAAACTTTCTTATCTGAATACAGCCAAAACTTTCGGAATAGAATTCAATTATTTAGATCTAAAAATCAGACCTTCTTACACAACTGTAGACACCGCTTCCGTATTATCCGCACTTGCCCCTGTTCAATATCATTCCGTTCAATACAGAAGATTAGATTATTCTTTGAACTTTGCTTGGTATATGCAAACCGCAACCGGAAGGATCGGCGTAGCAGTAGGAGCAAGAAACTTAGATATCACATCCAGTGAATACGGAGTAATCCCGGGAAATTATGGATTTGGAAAATCAGAAGAAAAGGCGGGAGGATTAGGTCCTCAGATCGGAGTACGGATCTTTAAAAATTTCAACGCATCCTTGTTGGGACATTTTAAAGCGGATTATTTCAGGACCTTAGGACATTATAATAGGAACACTCAAGGAGTGTTGAACGGGATCACTGGACCCTATATTCTAGACACTGCTCCTCCAGGTGGACTGAAAGAGAACTTGCTCAGTAGAACCGGATACGAAATCGATTTTGGTCTTTCTCTACTCAGAAGCCGTTGGCTAAAATATACTTTAGGATTCCAATACACCGAATTGATTTCTAAAGTTTCCGGTTATAATTATAACGCGAATGTTTTTCCCGGGGCACCAGGCGATGCTCTGTTTCTAAATCAGGTTTCCAAACCTTTAGATCAGTTCTCTACAGGCTCAGCCTTACGAAAAGAAGTGCATGATAAATTCTACGGAATTTATTTAAGTTTAACTTTGACTATCTAAGATAAAAGAAGAATCGAAAGCGCCGCAAGAAGTGCGGCGCCTATTAGAGGAAATTAAGCTGCTTGGGTAGAAGCTACAAATCCGTTCTTTTCCAATAGATAATAGGAACCGAACAGAACGGAAACATAAGTAAAATCTCCGAGTAGGCTGTATTTGAAGAAAGGAATCGCAGCAATATAACATTCTACTAATCCTTGTGTGTTCAAAGTATACATTCCGGAAGTTAACCAAACGAAGAAGTTGGTGATCACGAAGAATGAAACAGAACCTGCAAGACCGGCAATCGCCAAAGATCCAAGACCTAAACGATCTTTGATCTTCATTCCTACGATCGCATACACAACGAACAATCCGTAAATCACTGGGATCATATCGTGAAGACCGATCACTAGGTCGCTGATCAGCATAATTCCCAAAGGAAGAGCGATCGCTAACCAACGGTTAGAGAAATAAACCCCAGCGAAAATAGAAATCGCCAAAACCGGAGTGAAGTTCGGTAAGTGAGGAAGAAAACGACTGAGAACCGCAAATACAAGTAATGCGAAAGCTACCAAATTTTTAGATAGTGACATGTTCTTTCTGGTATCCTTTTACCCAATTTTAGCATAAGAACTCTAAATTGAAAAGTACTTAGATTTAAACAGGGATTTTCGGATAGGATGTTAGGATAAATCCCCCAGTCAATCTTCATTTCCGGGAAAAAGGCTGGGAATTCGGAATCGAAAATCGAGCCTAGTACTTAATGAAAGCTCCCGATCCGAAAGACTATCAAAACTCGATGGCATTTCTCCAAGACATAACTTCTAAACTTAGAAGTCCGGAAGGTTGTCCTTGGGATAGAGAGCAAACACATTCTACCTTAGTCCCTTATCTAATCGAAGAATCCCAGGAAGTGGTAGAAGCAATACTCAAAGGGAACGACGAGCATACTAAGGAAGAATTGGGAGATTTATTATTCCAAGTGGTCCTTCATTCTCAAATCGCATCTGAAAGAGGTGTATTCGGTTTAGAAGAAGTGGCCAAAGACGTAGCGGAAAAACTTGTGCTACGACATCCTCATGTATTCGATCCTGAAACAAAAGATATCTCTTCCGCAGACGAGGTGGTTGCAAATTGGGATCTGTTTAAAGAGAAAGAAAAACAACTCAGGCAAAAAACTTCCAAACCTAAATCCATTTTATCCGAAGTCCCGGAAACATTCCCTTCACTATTAAAGGCGGAAAAATTCCAGAAGAAGGCGGCCAAAGTAGGTTTTGATTGGGAAGATATAAAAGGTGTAGAAGAAAAACTGAATGAAGAATTGCAGGAGTTCCTAGACGAGATCAGAGGAATTTCGGATCCTTCTTCCAATCAAATCAGAATAGAAGAAGAATTGGGAGATCTACTTTTTACGATAGTTAATCTTGCAAGAAAGCTAGGAGTTTCTGCGGAATCATCTCTTACTCGAACTAATATAAAGTTTAAACATAGAATAGAATATATAGAAGCTCGACTCGGAGAATCGGATCGTAAGTTTTCTGAAACTCCTTTAGATGAGTTGGAAAAACTCTGGAACCAAGCAAAGAACGGGCTCCAAAAACAAACCCAAAACCCATTGGAAGAAAAGCAGGTCCAGGTATCAGAACTGATCCGTGGACTTTCTTCTTTTATCATCTGGAAACAAATCCCTGAAACAGATTGGCCTAAAACTTATAGTTTTTCCTACAAATCAAATGAGTATTCTTTAGTATTCTCGGCATTCGGGTCTATGACAGTATTACCAAGTGCAGATCCCTGGGGCAGAAAGGCGCAACCGATCTTCTACCTAAATCTATCTGAAAAGAATCCTGGAACTTGGGAAGATTTGTCTGGAAATTCCTATAAAACTCAGGAAGATATTTACGAGGCAATCTTAGTGTCGATACAAGAGTATCATAAGGCAATTTCAGATAAAGAAGAGTGATCCGTTATGGGATACAGCGTTAATAATTTATTTAATAAATTTCCTTAATAAAGACACGGATTTTCCAATCTAGATCGAAAGTTCTATCCGTCTCCATAACCATGAACGCAAACCAGGAAATACCATACCAAGGCGACCTAAAAGAGGGTGCCGGTTTGCCTTCTGAAAAGTTTAAAATATTAATCGTAGATACGAGCAAGGTCATACTTGAAATTATCTCCTCCGAGTTCTCCTCATCCTTATTCGAGGTTAAAAAAGTATCTCTTATGGAAGAAGCAGCGCAACTTGCCAGAGAGAACAAATTCGATCTAATCACTTTGGGGATCCATTTAGAAGGTGGAACAGGCTTTGATCTTTGCAGGGAGATCAGAAGTAAAACTAAGAAGGAAAAATTCGCATCATCCGGAGCTAGGATCATATTCGTTACCTCTGATTTTACGGAAGAAAATAGGATGATCGCTCATAACGCGGGAGCAGACGGTTTTATAGAAAAAACCCAAGAGTTGAGTTCTTTTCAATCCACGATAGAGGAGATCATAAAAGATCTAATAAAAGAGAAAAAGGAACCTTCTCAAAAGAACCCTAGTTTAGCAAAAAGGAAAGTGCTCATTATAGATGATTCCGAACTAAACCTAGTATTATTCAGAAGATTATTGGAATCAAAAGGTGCAGAAGTCCAAACCGCAATTTCCGGAAAACATGCACTCCAAATTTTGGAAGAAAATCCTCAGGATTTCCAAGCGATCTTTACTGATATGTACATGCCTGGAATGAATGGGAATGAACTCTGTAGTATCGTTCAAAAGAACCCAACATTTTCTCAAATAAGATTAGGGATTACTTCTGCGGCAGAAGAATCTTCTTTTACTCGGGACAAGATCCCAAGTGGTGTGGAATTATTTTCTAAACCGTACGATATGCAAGAGATCTGTAATTTTTTGAAATAAACGATTAGAGAAACTCGATCCCGACAATCACGTCCGGATGACATTCTCTTCTGATATCGCCTTCTATCTTTGGCAATTTAGAAAACCAAGTTTTGTTTTCGAATAATAGGTCGATCCAATAGAAGAACAAATTCGCTTCTCCCAATTCGTTTTGGATCTTAAGTTCCCCGAAATCTTTTTTAAGTTCGCCTATTCTTTCGAAAGTCTCTCCGTTTTTGGTCTTATAATGGATCTCCCAAGGTTCTGCTTTATAAGGAACCCCTTGGGAATTCGGTTTTCCTTGTACTAGTTTCCAGGCCTTGAGAAGGATCCTAGATACTTCTTCCAACTTTAAGGTTTTAGAATATTGTACATTCTCTCTCGTATGTTTGAATGAGAATTCTTTAGGTGCGGCTTTCCAAGTTCCGGTGATCGTTCTGCCATCACAAAAGAATGCCTTAACATTCGGACCGGAGTTTTGGTTACTCGAAGAATTGGAAGAAGTAGAAGCGTCCCCTCTCGCATCCAAACTTGGTTCGTTCGGAAGAGTTGGGTCCTTAGGTAGGCTGAGTTTTTGACCAAAAATCGGTGTGATCAAAAACAAAAAAAGAAGGAGCCGTAAATGGCTCCCTCTTCTGTTTGTGTCCTTAAATTTCACGGATAGAAATTCCAATCTTAGACTAAAGGCGTTTTTGGATAGCCTCCATAAACTGGAAGGTATCCAATTGTTTCGGGCCTTTGGTTGTGGTAAGTAGGACTAAGTCCTTGGTCATCTCTCCCGCTTGGATAGTGTCGATTACCGCCTTCTCCAATTTTTGAGCGAAAGCAACCACGTCAGGAGTTCCATCCAATTCCCCCCTCTTAGCCAAAGCTCCGGTCCATGCGAAGATAGAAGCTACAGAGTTGGTAGAAGTGGTTTCTCCTTTTTGATACTGACGGTAGTGACGAGTCACAGTTCCGTGAGCCGCTTCGTATTCGAATTTTCCGTCCGGAGAAACAAGAACAGAAGTCATTAGTCCTAATGATCCGAATCCGGAAGCCACCATATCGGACATCACGTCTCCATCATAGTTCATTAGAGCCCAAAGCATTCCGCCCGGGTTCTTAACGATCTGAGCAACAGCGTCATCGATTAAGTAGTACCAGTATTCGATTCCTGCAGCTTTTAGTTCTGCAGCTCTTTTAGTGGAAACTTCGTCGAAGATCGCACGGAAACGAGCATGGTATTTTTTAGAAATAGTATCTTTAGTCGCAAACCATACGTTGATCTTTTCAGAGATCGCATAGTTGAAACAAGCTTCTGCGAAGCTATAAATGGACTTGTCCAAGTTGAACTGTCCCATCACAACACCAGGTCCGTCGAAATCGTTAATGGTAACTCTTTCTTTTTCTTTCCCGTCTTTAGTTGTGAAAACGATCTCTACTTTTCCAGCTTCTGGAATATAAAGCTCAGTGTCTTTGTAAAGGTCACCGAATGCGTGACGACCAACAACGATCGGTTTTTCCCAGGATCTAACTCCGGAAGGAATATTATTTACGATGATCGGCTTACGGAAAACGGTTCCGTCCAAAATGGAACGAATGGTCCCGTTAGGAGACTTCCATTCTTTTTTGAGTTTGTATTCTACAACTCGGTCTTGGTTCGGAGTGATGGTAGCGCACTTAACGCCGACACCGTATTTTAAAATAGCATTAGCGGAATCTACAGTAACCTTATCGTCGGTTTTGTCACGATATTCTACGCCTAGATCATAATAATCTAATTCTATATCAAGATAAGGATGAATGAAACGATCCTTAATTTCTTTCCAAATTATACGTGTCATCTCGTCCCCGTCGAGTTCGACGAGAGGAGTTTTCACCTTAATTTTAGCCATTGGAATTCTCCTTAGAATGTCAGATGGATTGTAGGTTTAAACCTTAGGTTTTTCCATCTTCTAAGGACTTAGGACTTCGGGAAAGAAGGATTCTCCTTTATTTTCAAGATTCCGCTTCGGAGGTAGTATAGGTTTTGGGTGGAGAAGTAATTAATAGCAACCGGAAGGGAAACAATCCCAAGGACTGAAAAATAACGATATTTTAAAGGATCTTTTCCATCCAAACCCACGATGGACTTTTCTATACGTAAAAGTATCTTTTTCCAGCGTTCTAAGGTGGGAAGAAGAGAAGGATTACATCCTTCGAAATACAGACCTTCTGCGGAGCTAACGATTACATCTTTTAAATTGCTGGGAAGAGCCGGAGAACCGAAAAGGTCTCTTACTTTGACCAAGTCTTTTTCGACCTCGGACTCTGTTTGTCTCGGAATAGGAAGAATAGAACTGATTCCTAAGGAAACTGGAAGGGAAAGACGGAATAAAAAGTCGGAAGCGACTATGGAATTCAGATATCTTCGAATTGTTTCGCCCAACGCGTCGGTATGATCCAGCTGTGAATCGCTTAGATCCTTTACGGTTTGGATAGTGTACTGGCTGAGCTTGATCTTTTCTGTCCAGAACAGGCCCAGTAATTCCGTTTCCATGTGGGTAAAGAGTACATTTTTTGCTCGGCCTTTTTTGGCAATCTCTATCTTGAGATTCAAATTCTGTTCTTATTTACCACTTATGGGGAAAGGTTTGGTACCCAAGGAATAAACCCGTCCTAGGAAGATTAGGGTTTAGTCCTCTTCGCACATCAATTCAACCAGATAACCATCCGGATCTTGAAAATTCAGAAAAAGTGTCTTAGAAGATTTACGAACACCGTATTCTAATCTTTGAGAGAATAATCTTTGTTCGATCTCATGGAAACTTTTCGCATCTACTTTAATAGCAAAATCACATCCAGATCCGAATACGGGAGAAGCAGGATCATTCTTCTCTCCGTAAATCGCTATATTCGATTTTCCGATGCCAAGAACTTTCGCAGCCTTTTCGGTCTCCTCCTCTTGGGGGAGACCGAAAATTTCACGATAAAAATTCGCGCTTACTTCCGGATCACGGGAGGTGATACCGATATGATTTACTTCCATAAACATAATTTTACTCCCTTAATTCGCGATCGATTTGATCTAACTTCTGCTGAAGTTTGTGTCTCATCTTCTCTTTCATTCTACGTTTCCAATGTGCTCTTTCTCTATGACCGTGGTGATGACCATGACCAAACCAGTGTCCGCCTTTAAACAAAATATGTGAAAGAACGAACAAACCTAAAGCTTGCCAGTAACTGATTTGCTTGATCCCGAAAATATCAGGAAGCAGCCAGTTCCAAAGTTGACAAACCGCATAAGCCAAACCGAAAAAGAACAACGGCATAAAGAATATGATCAGAAAAAATTTCCCTAATCTATGTCTAAACTCGTCCGAACCGTGCATGGTTTTCCTCCAAAACTCAAAACTCTTCCAGAAAGAAAACCTTGAGGTCCTTCAAACGTTTTGCTAAAAAATCCTTAGCGTAAGATTTTCGTGCCGAGAGAGTTCCTTCTGGAATTCCGGTTGCTTCCGAAATTTCTCTGAAGGATTTTCCTTCGAACACGTTTTCAACAAACGCGGATCTTTGTTCTTCAGGGAGCTCTTCGATAGCGATCGCTAATTCCTGGAGCACAAGACTTCTGTAAAATTCCTTTTCAGGTCCTGCTGCTTTATCAGGGATTGCATCCTCTAAGAAAAACTCCTGCTCTAAACGAGTGTTAGAATACTTCCCCGCTTTTTTAAATCTGTACCAGTCCCCGACTTTATTGCGAAGAACCGCATACACATAAGCTAGAAGATATTCAATAGACCCAGCGGAATCCAGTTCAGTTACAGCGGTTAAAAAAGATTCCTGAAGAAGATCTTCCGCTTCTTCCGGATCCGCAACCCTGGAACGAACCCATGCTAGGATTCTATCTCTTTCCCGTCTGTATATCGTGTCCAAGGATCCCAATGTGTTTCTCTTTCCTTAAAGAGGTAGTTGTTGCAGTGGGATTTTCCTTGGATTTTTTTTATTAAGAATTGGTTTGAAACGGAAAAAAAATGATCCAAAAAGGAAAAATTCCGGACCAGAACCCATTCGAATTTAAAATGCTCCGCATAAAAACTCCTGAAGTTCGATTCAAAGGTCCCATGTGAGAAAGCTAAGTTTATCTCTTGGGTCCCATTTTTTTCCAAAACTCTAAATTTTTTTCAGCCATTTCCTTCAGCTAAAACCCGTTTTCCCGGAGGATTTTTATGAAGGTTAGAAAAAACAAAGATGTAGAGGAACATTTCGGTTGGATGAAATTAAAAACGGATCAATTGGGTTTTTTAGGAATTATACATTCCGTAAATAGGTTCTATGATTCTCTCCAAGGTTCTCAATCTAACGAACTGCGTTACTTCCGAAGAAAATTAGTAAGAACAGATTTTAGATATTCCAAAATTTTTATGAAGAAGTTCGGAGATTATGAATATCTGATCTATGCCCGGATAGAAACCGACGGAAAATCGGAGTCGGACTCTTGGATCCACGTAGACGGGATCAGAATGGAAAGGGACGAAATGAAAGCAAAAGGTGTGAAGGATCATCCTTCTTATGAGATCAGATGCTTAAGTGATATTTTCGAATCCTCCTGTGTACCGGCATCCAGATCGGAAGAGGATAAAATAGATTCTGATTGTAGTTAAGTTCAAAAATTGCTTGCCGGAGATTAAAACCAGGGTTAGGAATTGATCCCCATGTTTTTCTCATCCGAAAATCCTTCGGCGAACGATTGTTCTTTTAAACGATCTAAATCTATTCTTTCCAAATCCATTTTGGTCTTCTCCCTAATATTTTGCGCTTTAGGAGAATGGAAATTATCAGCAGACGAAACAAAGATCCAGGCCAGAAAAACAAACAAACACGAAATGGGATTTCATCCCTATGCCCAAGAAGGTTATTTCCAGGCCTGGAATTATTCTTATACGGATGATAAAACCTGGATCTTCGCAACATTCATCATAAGTAATCTAGGTCCAGGCACAAAAAACTGCGGAGTAAGCTTAGTCGTTTACGACAAAGAGAATGGAACCCAATTTTCCACCAGAGAATATTCTAAAGACGAACTCAAAGCAGAGAGCGGAAATCTAGAATTAGAAATTTATGATAGTTCTGTTTATAAAGGAGAAGGCGGCCCGGAGATAAAAATGATCACCGACACTGCCGAACTTGTTATCAGTTATAAAACCGGTTGGTCCAAAGCAGTTTCTCTTTCCGGAGGAAAGATACATCTACCTGAAAAAGATAGTTTTGTACAAGCGGACATGGCATTCTCTTCCGTTCCTGCAAAAGGATATTTGGTATTGAACGGTAATAGAATGGAGCTGAATGGAAGAGGTGGAATGGAACATCTTCTTACCAACTATGAAGTGTATAAATATAGCAGGCGTTGGGAATTATACCGCTCCATCAATAGTGCGGGAGAAAGATTATTTGCAGGCGGTTTTATCGGAAACGAAAACTTTCCGGGAGAAGAGGTCCGGACAGTAAGTGCATTGGATCCTTCGGGAAAAATGTTATTCTCCGCAAAAGTTTTGAAGTCGGAAGTTTTAGAATCGGAAACGGAACCTTTTTCAGGTTATCATTTACCGATCAAAGAAAAGTTTTATTTAGATGAAAGTGGTTCCTGCAGTTTAACTGTATCTCGAAAACATACCGTGGGACAGATCTATGTTCTTTCTAATATATCCGCAGTACTTAGATTCTTTGTGCGATTATTTTTTACGAAACCTTATCAGCTTTATTATATAACCGATTCTAAATTGGAATGCGCCCAAGTTCCGGAAGGAAATCTCCCGAAAGATAAAAACTTCCGGGGGATTTTTTCCTATTATCTGATCAATCCTTAGGCCCCAAATTTGCGACTTAAACTTCTGACTTTTTATTACGAAGCAATAGATTTCCGTAATATATCGCGGTCAGAACGATCATGATCCAAGGGATCAGGTTTCCATATAGAATATAAAAACCAGGAGGAGAATCGATCACCTGGATCTGTTGCCAACTGGTTTCCGCTTTCATAAGAGAGGTGGACTTACCTTCTATAAAATTTCCTAAATGATCCACGTAACCTGAGATACCCGAGTTAGTAGAACGAACCAGCCATCTTCTCCATTCAATCGCTCTCAATCTTCCTAACTCGAAATGTTGGTCACTTTCAGTAGTGGTCCCATACCATTTATCATTTGTAAGATTTGCGATGAATTGAGGATTTCCTGAGTCCTTAAACTTTCTAACAAACTCCGGAACAATCACTTCATAACAGATCAAAGGAAGAAATAGGCCTTCGTCTTTTAACTCCGTATGAGTCGGAGAATAATAATTTCTTACAAATTCCGCATCTAAACCTTCTGTTTTTTCCCAAGTAACCGGTAAAACAGTCTGAGGATTTTCTTTTGGAATATCAGAATAATAATGTAGAAGATCGAAAGATTCACCCGGATCGAACCTTCCAGTTTGGGGGCTCAGATCATACATGAACTCAAAAGGCATTGTTTCTCCGAACATTACCAAATATTGTTTTTGGTAAGCTTGCCTTCTCACTCCATTCGGATCATATACTACGTTATTATTAAAATATCTGAGATATTCTCTTCCAGAACTTTTGGTTTTATACGCCGCATCTATTTCATTAAAGAATACTGTAGCTTTATATCTATTCGCAAAAGAAACCATTAAGGAATCGAATCTAGGCCAATAGATACGATCTCCCATTCTGATCTTCAACAGTTCTCGGTTCGCGGAAAAATAAGGGATCCCCGCTTCCGGTAGAACGATGAGGTCCGGATTTTTACCGGCTCTTTGGACGGCATTCTCCACCATCTTGTCCATTCTACCCATTAGGTCTTCGATTACTTCTCTAGGAGATCTTCCTCTTTCATCTCGAATACTCATAGGAGCGTCCGGTTGGACTACGAGAACTTCTAATGTTTTAGTTGGAGTTACATTTTTCCATTTGAGATATAGAGTAGAACCAACAATCACAAAAAGAAGAAGTAACGCAATTGGTAAGGACCAGAATTTTATAAAATGAGATCTTTTATCTTTGGATCTTAAGATCTCAGGAAGATGTAACAGATTTGTTTCGAAGAGTGTATAAGAAATTACGAATACTAAGAATGAAAGTCCGTAAACTCCCGTGATCTCCACGGTTTGAGCGAGTATAATATTTCCCGCTGCCAAATTTCCCCAATACCAAGGAAATAATTGGTAACCGATCATATCGGCAGCCATTCCGCAGACTCCAGCTACCCAAACGCTATGTTTACCTGCTCTTCTAGAAAGAAAAGAGTAAGAAACTAAGAAGATGGGGAATTTTGCTCCGAACAAAACTCCTGCTAAAAGAAGAATGATAAATGCGAGAGGCCAAGGGAAATTCCCGAAGACCATTGCCATATGATGGATCCAATGGAATGCGATCGCATAGAAGAATACGCCAAATAGGAAACCGTATCCGACCAATCTCCAATATCTTCCGGAATATTTATGAGTGATCCAAAACAGACCGAAAGGTGCGATCCAAACTAAATGGCTGAGATAAAAAGGAGCGAAGGCTAAGAATGCAAAAGTCCCCAGCCAAAGAAAACAGAAGAAGTCGAAAAACAGTGTTTTTTGAAACTCTCTAAAACGATGTAAAAAAGAATCCATGGGTACCAACGTTGATCGGAAAAAAAACCTTTTGAGTCAATCTATTTAGGTCTTAGTGAAGTGCTTGCCGTAGGAGAAGGAGGCATGAGTATACCAATAACACTGGTCGAATCATGAGCTCTCCATATTTTAAAATTGTCGGTAAAAATCCTCTTCACGGAACTGTAATGCCCCAAGGGAATAAAAACGAGGCCTTACCTATTTTAGGCGCTGTTTGTTTAGTTCCCGGCGAAGTGATTATCGAAAATATTCCCCAGATCTCGGACGTTCTAATGCTCATGGACGTTCTACGCCATTTAGGAATGGAAGTAGAGGATAAGGGAGAAGGTACGTTTTTATTTCGTAATAATGGAGAACTAAAATCTGATCTTCCCGCAGAACTATGTTCCAAGATCAGAGGAGCTGTCACACTTGCAGGTCCTATTCTCGCGAAAACAGGAAGAGTATTTTTACCAAGACCGGGTGGAGACAAGATCGGCCGCAGAAGAATGGATACTCATCTTCTCGCACTCCAAGCACTCGGAGCTCAGATAGAAGTATTTCCAGACGGTTACGAAATCAAAGGTGATAGACTCCGGGGCACGGACCTTCTCATGGATGAGGCTTCCGTGACTGCTACAGAAAACGCAGTCATGGCGGCAGTACTTTCAGAAGGTGTTACCATCTTACGTCATGCGGCTAGCGAACCGCATGTGCAAAGGCTTTGTAAATTTTTAGTTTCTGCTGGAGCAAAAATTTCAGGGATCGGTTCTAATATCCTTACTATTGAAGGTGTAAGCTCCTTAAAAACTCCTGAAAAACCACATAGGATCGGATCCGATTATTTAGAGATCGGAAGTTTTATCAGCCTAGCCGCAGTCACCGGTGGAGAAATTTTTATCGGAGATGTGGAACTGGAAGATATCCGGATGATCCGCATGGTATATTCTCGCTTAGGGATAGAAGTTCGCCCTCAAGATGGAGGCATCTTGGTTCCTTCTGACCAAAAAATGGAAATCATTCCGGACTACCATGGAGCCACTCCAAAAATAGACGATTCTCCTTGGCCTGGTTTTCCAGCGGATATGACTTCAGTTGCGTTAGTTACTGCTACACAATGTAAAGGAACAGTTCTAATTCACGAAAAAATGTTCGAATCTAGATTGTTCTTCGTAGATAATATAATCTCGATGGGCGCTCAAATCATACTCTGTGATCCGCATAGAGCAATCGTTATCGGACCGAATCGTCTTTATGGACAAAAAGTAGCAAGTCCAGATATCAGAGCCGGAATGGCAATGATCATCGCGGCGCTTTGCGCAGAAGGTACAAGCTCTATCCATAATATCGTACAGATAGACAGAGGATTCCAAGACATAGATACTAGACTTAGATCTCTAGGCGCTCATATTGAGAGGATAGGTGAAGAATGAACCGAAAGGACTTCTTCCGGAAAGGCTTAGCAAAAGCTTTTTCCGTAATGGAAGAAGGCGTTAATGAAATTTCTGAGACCTGGAAAACTGCTGTAGAAGAAGATAAAAAAGCAGAACCAAAAAAGGCCGCGCCTAAAAAAACTCAGATCAAGGTTCCAAAACCTAAAACTGTAAAAAGTAAATTTAAAGGTTTTAGGAATTTACAATTTCCTCCCGGAGCAGACGCAAAAGGAAAACGATTCTTTTCGAAGTGTACTGCATGCAGTGATTGTATCTACGCTTGTCCTTATTCAGTTCTCTTTCCGGTGCCTGACGATAAAACAGGCAAACATTTTCCTCATATGGATGTAAATCTGAATGCATGTATGTTGTGCAAAGATTATCCATGTATCTCTGCTTGCGAGACAGGCGCACTTTTACCTTATAAAGAAAATCAATCTCCTAAATTCGGAAAGGCAAAAGGTTTCTTCCAACATTGTATCAATTCCAGAACCGGAGAAAAAACCTGCGAAACATGTGCGATCACTTGCCCTATTCCAAATGTAGTCCAATTTAAAGGAAACAAACCCAGTTTCTCGAATGATTGTGTTGGCTGCGGCTTATGTGTTTCTTCTTGTCCTACATTTCCTAAGGCAATCCAAGTACAATGAGTCACATTTCCAGACTTGCTGGTTTGGGTTTTCTATTTTTATTCTCTAATTCTTTAATTGCAGATCAAATCCCAAATAAGATCAAAATCGGAATTTTATCTAAGTATTCTCCTGATACAATCCATATCATTGCAAAAGGTTCCAGAATACAATATTCAGGTAAAAATAGTTTAGAAAAAGATAAAACGATTTCGATCCGCGCAGAAGAAGATCAAATCAGAATTATAGACGGAGCCAATAACTCAAGATCCGAACATATCTTATTTTCGGGCGGAGAATACAAACTCGAAGTTCCGAAAGACCAAACTCCTAAAAAATACCGAGGGGATCTTGAAATCAGTTCTTTGAAAGGAAAACTAAAACTCATACTTACGGTTCCATTAGAAGAATATGTAGGGATTGGAATGGCCTCAGAATTCGGAGACTTATTTTATCCTAAAGAAGAGAAAAATCCAAACTCAAACTGGAAGAAAGAATACTCAATTGCCGCATCTGCAATGATCCGTTCTTATGCGCTCGCAAACTTGGGAAGACATTCTAAAGAAGGTCACGATCTTTGCGATCTAACTCATTGCCTACAGTTTTCAGGAAAATTGAAAAAGGAGAATATAAACTTCTCCCCATCTAAAAAAATACTTCTGCAAAATAAATCTGGAAAAGTGTTAGAGACATTTTTTCATTCTACCTGCGGAGGAAATTTATCTTCTCCTTCCGTTCTTTGGAAAAATTTTAAAAATCCACAATATTATAGATCCGGCTCCGATACAAACGGCAGAGATATTCAATGTAAAAATTCTCCATACTTCTCTTGGGAAACTTTTATCTCAAAAGAAGAATTAGAATCTGCCTTAGAAACAAAACAAATCACTGAATTAGATCCCAAGTATTCCGAATCCAGAGTAATATCCTTAGAATATAAAGATTACTCTGGAAAAAAGAATATCCAAGCATCTGAATTCTTATCTAAAATCGGTAAAAAATTGGGCTGGAATAAAACCAAGAGTAACGATTTTAAGATAGAAACAAGTGCTCGAGGATTTTATTTTAAAGGAAAAGGATTCGGACATGGGATCGGTCTTTGCCAATACGGAGCAAGAGAAATGGCGTTTAGAGGAACAAAATCGGAAGAGATACTTCGTTTTTACTTTCCAGGCGCGGAACTAAGGCAAATCCCTTGAGATCTATTCTTTCTACATTTATATTATATCTATTTTTTATAATACTCTTCTTTGAAACCGTACACAGCCAAGCAGCAAAAAGAAAAGTAGAAGGATTTGAATTTTACTTTTTAGATGACTGGAGCAAAGAAAGAAATCCCGAAAAATTACTCGAAACATTTGCAGAAAAATTCATAACTGAGATCCGGTCAGAATCGGAAAGACTAGAAAGAAGAATCCCTCAAGATGCTCAAATTTTTGTCACAGAAAACTCTGAGGTTTTCAGAAAATATTCAAGTCAACCTGGAACTACCGCAGCGTTCTATTCTCCGGTAAGTAACAAATTCTTTTTTCAAAATCCGGAGAGTTTAGCTAAAAGAGGAATTTTAGATACGGTGGTCAAACATGAGATCTGCCATTTTTTAGCTCCAGAATCTAAATCTGAAACTTCCTTTTGGATGCAGGAATCTTATTGTGAATCTTTGTATCCTACGAATCCAAGACCGACATCTCAGGATCTAAAGTTTCCTTGGAGCTGGGAAAAATTCGACGAAGAATGTGCAAAGGAGATCCATACAAGAAATGGATCTAAAAAAAAGATCTTATACCAGAAACTTTATCTCTGGGGTTCCTGGCTTTTAAAAACAAAGGGAGAAGCAAGATTTCGGGCCTTTCTCGAGGCCCCTAATCCGGAAATCCAAAACATATATTCACAATTTGTAAAGTCGAGATATTGATTTTACGAAGTGAATGTCGTGTTGGAACTCCAACACGCACTTCAGAGAAATTCTTAAAAAACTTTTAATTTTCCCCAATCTTCCCCTTCTTTACCCGAGCCAAAAGAGATCACTAATCTTTCAAAAACTTTCAGCTTATCCAAGATAGGCTGCACATCTCTATCGATCGTTTTAGAAGTATATTCAGGAGATCCTTCTGCCCCATATAGATAAAAACTTTTGAGATCATCCAGAAGTCCAGGAACACGAACCACTAAATGATGAGGATAATAAGCCAATTCTTTTGCAGGACCGGAAGAGAATAGATCCGCTTGGTTAGGTCGATTTCCATTTCCGGAAGACACTGTTTCTTCTGCACTTTTTTTATCGGAAGTTAGATATTTCCAATTTCCTACTTTCAAAGAAGCCGGAGTATAAAATCCACCTTTTCTCAAAGGATAAGATTCTAAGTTTGTATTTTGATAAGAAACCTTGATAGGATTTCCTACTTTGAAGATGGCTTTTAAAAGTTTATCATCCGAAACAGACGCAGGTAAAGAAATTCCAAATCTTGGATAGACCATTCCTGATCTGTATTCTAATCCGTTAAAACTTAGAGCGATCCCTTTCTCGGAACCAAAGTACTGTTCGTGGATGCCTGCATTTTTACCGAATTCATTTAGACCTTCTCCGAAGTTTTCCCATTCTCCGCTTATGGATTCTAAAGATTTCCAAACTTCGGACGGTTTTAATTCTTCAGAATAAAATACTAAATTTGTTTCTCGAGGTATAACTTTGGAGAGAGCAGGACCAGAACTAACTACTTGGTTTTTATCTCCGCCTATTTTAAAAACTTTTCCATCCAGATTTTTTCCGGTTTCCCAACCTAAAAGTAAAGCGGCTCCTGAATTTCCGAAGGAAGGTTTAAGGAATGGAGCAATGAAAGAATCCGTTCCGGCATAGAGCAAAACCTTGTTTTCTTTTTTAGAAGCTTCTTTTCTGAGAACGTCAAAACCGCTTTGATTTCCTAATGAATCATTATTTGCAGAAGAAGCCAGATCCAAAGATTTTTCCAATAGATCTTCGGAGTCTGTGAGGATGATAAAATCTCCCAGTACAATCGCTAAAATTTTTCCGGAACCGAATTCATATTTAAATGCTTCCAAGTTTCCGAATTTTTCAGAGCCTGCTGCAAATTGATCAGCAAAATCATCTGCAGAGTGTGTGTTTTCAGAACCTGTAGGAGTATAATATCCTTCTTCCGTTTGTGGAGGAGTCTGAGGTTTTTCCTGTTTAGGAGTCTCTTTGACTACGATCTTTTCTCCTTTAAATGCAGTGATCAAACTCACCCCTAGCTTGGAACTCGCGCTTGCCTTACCCACAAGTAAAAAATTGGATTTAGGAAAAGTTGCAGCAGCCACAGGTCCATCGAATAAAGCAGCAAGTCTGGATGGTTTCGTCATTACTCCTACTTTTGCTTCTAATAAATAAAGAACAGAACTGATCTTTCTAAGTTCAGGCAAGGTTAGGATTTTTTGGAAAGTGCCATCGTCGGAAAGTTCTCTTCCCAAATTTGTTTTTTCCAGGTCTTCCACAAACTCCTCAGGGCGATATATTTCCACAAGTGCGCTTGCTTTTTTAGGAATGAGAAGTGCAGGATCCTTGATTGATGAATCAATAGAATATCCCTTAAAAGAAAGGTAGAATCCGATCGCTAAGAACACAACCCCGGCCCCTGTCGGAACTCCAACTTTAGGATCTTTTAATATATTCTCTTTGAATCCGGTCTTTAAATTTTCCAAAGATTCCTTTGAAAAAAAGGATTTGATCTTAGGAAGTATTTTTGTTTTGAAAATTTGGATGCAAGTTCTCATTTTATTTACCTGATTTTATTGCAGAATCTTTAGTTTTAGAATCGATCTTATCCAGAAGGATCGCGGCCAAAGATTTGGCCTGATTTCCTCCGGAGCCATTATCCACGAAAACAGTCAGCACATATGATTTCCGATCTTTACGAAAAGATAATACTGCCCATCCATGTGTTTCATATTTATGCATAAATTTAGTTCCAGTCCCGGTTTTACCACCCAGGATCTCTAAATCCGCTTTTTCAGAAGAATGTACATCCCTTAAAGTTCCGGTTTTTGGAACCTCGGAAAGGACGGATATAATCCATCTCAAGTCCTTTCCTGAATATGGATTTTCTTCCGATCGAACGGGCTCTTGACTTACTGCCCAATAAGGAGAAAGTCTTGGGCCTTCTTTCCAAATAGAAGAATATAGCTGAGAAATTTTTAAAGGACTTAGAAGAAGTCCACCTTCTCCAATAGAAGCAGCTACTTTTCTAAGTGAACTAATAGAGGTAAAATTTGTATCAGAAGGTTCCAGATAAGAATCCAGTCTCGATCTTGTAGATTTTCCTAAACTCCAATCCTCATATAACTTAGAATAAAATAGATCGGGATCGGAAGAAGCACTCGCTAAAAAATATACATTACAAGAATGAACTAAGGCGGATCTAAGATCCATTTCTCCATGACCTTTTGCCAAGGAACATCTCAAATATTCTTTTCCATTTTCATCCTGAGGCAAATGGAATGTATTTAGATCCGATTTAGTAGGAGTTAAATTTTCCTTAGGATAGAATCTTCCTTTGCATAATACTTTTTTTTCGGGAGAAAATCCAAGTCTGTCTTTGTATTTCAACAAAGTTAAAGCGGAGAAGGTTTTTACCAAAGAACCAGGAGGTAATTTTTTAGAAACTGCAATCTCTGGTCTGTAAATATATTCCACTTTTCCGGAATCCATTTCCATCAACACAACGGAAGATGTAGAATTTTTAGATTCAAATTCTTTTACGGCTTCATCCAGATAGGAATAAGAAAATTTGGGAGCCGCTTCAATCCCAACCGCGCAAAGAAAAGTCAGGGTAAAGAAAATTCCGATTTTATGATATACTTTGGAATTCATTCTGATCAGTCCGGCTCTATCTCAAAATTTCCCAGATGATATACTTGCTGGGCTCTGGTCATAGTGAATTGGTATTGTTTTCTTTTTTCTCTGGGAGTTCCTTCGTATAGAACCACATACACTTTGGCTCGTGTCACTTGTGCGTTAAATGGAGCATAGTATTGGGCCTGGACTGCATAATTTCCGGGTAAAGCCTTAGACATTGTGAAAGTCTGAGGAGAAAAAGTGGCATCATCATAAACTAGATTACCTCCTGACTTAGTGGAAGTATGGGCCCAGTAACACTTCTCCCCTGAAGGATCGATTACCCAAAGATCCGTGTAACTTGCAGTATCCCAGGTCAGGACAACTTTGATATCTCGAGGTGGAACTTTTGCAAAAAAACTAACCTTATCATATGCCTTCCCGGCACGAACCTCCACCAGATTGTCTCCGGGAGAAGCTACTGTGCTAAAGGAAAATTTACCGGCATACAAAGGCACCATCTGCGGGATTCCATTCAGAACTACTGTGACCTTTTCTGGGTTAATACCAGTTACGGTTCCGGAGATTTTTTGGATTCTCTCCGTAGTAAAACCACCGTGAGGAGAATCAATAGATACAGTTTCCGCATCCAAATACATTATGGAAAGTGAATATATCACGATAATAGAAGCAAGGGAACGGGTTCCAAAACTTCTATTCGACTTTCCAAAAGATATATTTGAATCGAAAAAAAACATCTTAGGATTCCGGATCTATCTCGAAATTCGCAATATGATAAACTTGTTGGGAACGGGTCATCACGAACTGAAATTGTTTCCTTCTCTCATTCGGTTTTCCTTCATTCAAAACCACATACACATTCACTCTTGTGACCGGTTTATCATAAGAGCCGTAATATTGCACTTGTATGGAATAATTCCCAGGTAGCGCCTTGGACATGGTAAATGTTTCCGGTCCATATCCATCTACTACGTCTACGTCCAGATTTCCCCCAGACTTGGTAGAACGATTTGCATAAAAACATTTTTCCCCAGTAGGATCTAAGACCCAAAGATCCACATCAGTCGCAGTGTCCCAGGTCAGAACAACTTTGATATCTCGAGGTGGAACAGCGGCGAAGAAGGAAACTCGATCGCTTGCATTGCCTGCTTTTACTTCTATCAAATTTGTTCCTGGAGCGACTACAGTGCTTAAGGAAAATTTCCCCCCATGCAAACGGATCGATTGAGGAATTCCGTTAATTACGATGGTTGCCTTTTCCAGATTTCCACTAACGGAACCGGAAACGGTTTGGATCCTCTCCGTAGTGAAACCTCCATGAGGAGAATCTATAGTAACCGTCTGCGCAAATGTAGCAGATCCAAAAAGTAAAAGAGCAATTATGAGTAAATTATTGACCAACGTTGATTTCATCGTCTGAACTCGCTCCTGTTACTTCTGAATAATACATCAAGGACGCTCTAGCCGGTATTACCTTATATTTCCCGCCTACTTCTGCTCTGATAAAATATCTGACCTTAAATTCTTTTGTAGGACCTCCTACAAAGAAAACGGCTCGATCATCATAAACCTGACGACTTAGATATTCCATCTTCAGATCGCCTGCATAATACTCCGCATCTCTTTGTAAGAAAGAAAATCCAGGTAGCAGAGAATCTTCTATTTGGTAATAAGAATCCGCATCACCTTCTTTCTGAACCGCAACTTCGACCATTACCAAATCTCCCGGTTGGAAAGTTTTGGATTCCACAGGAGTGATATCATTCGAATCCACTTTTAATTTATAATAGGTTCGTTTTACTTTGATACCATTCGAGTAAGCTTGTATCTTCTTGCTTCGATCCGTATAGTATAAGGAAGCAGTCGCATAAAGTACAGGCCCGTCCTTCTTCAAAACTTCTACTTTGTTCGATCCGGATCGTATCAACTCGGAAGGAATAGGAATCTTATACAATTCTCCCTGTTCCGACTTAGGAGGAAGTGTTACAGTTTTTAAGCTGGTTCCGTTCAGCACGATCTCCACATTTGCAGGAGTTTCAGATTCACGAACAGAAGCTAAAAACTCAGACAAAGCCAATACAGCTGCAGACGTATCTCTTGAGTTATTCCAAGCTAGTTCTATACGATTGGATAATAGAGAAGAAGCAAGATTTGCGAGAATCACCTTATCTTCTCCCAATCGAACTCCTGCACTTAAAAGTGCAGAAATCGTTTCGATCCTGTCTTCTTCCCAACGAGGGTTTTTACCGTAAGAGGTTAGTTTTAGGAAAGGCTTCTTGCCAAATCCACTGGATTCGACACCTTTTTTAAACCAGGAAGAAGCTTCTGCCTTCTTACCTTTATTAGCTAAAGTCAATGCAAGAAGCGCTTGTCCATATTGGTTTAGCTTGGCAGAAGATTTTACCAGGCCATCCACAATAGAGTCTTCTACATTTCCGCCTTCACTTAAGGAGAATATAATATATACTTTTGCATTCAGAGAAAGATCCCCTTTGCCCAAAACATCATAAAGATAAGCCCTGGCTCTATTCAATACTGGAGCAGAAACCTTTGCTCCATTTTTCTGACTAACAGCCAAGCCCCTATAAACATAAGCGGACATCAGAACATCACTTTCAACCCCACCTTCGAACCAACCGAATCCACCGTCTGTTCGTTGGAGTTCCGACACTCTTTTCAGTCCAACATCGATCATCTTAGGAAGTTCTTTTCTAAGTCTTTCACTGATGAAGCCTGCTTTTTGAGCGGATAAAAGTGGATAGAATCTACTCATAGTTTGTTCCACACAACCGTAAGGATAATCTGCAAGATAATCCAAAGATTGTCTCAATGCAGGTAAAGAAGCAGGACTGAGTCGAACTTCTAAACGAGGATCTCCTAATTCTTTAGGCGCTTCTAAGTTTAGAACTCCTGAATGTTCTCCTTCTTCCATTCCTAAACTATCCGAAATAGTTTTAGGTAATCCCCAAGTCTTAAGTGGAATTTCGGATTTAAGTAGATCTTGGTAACCGGCGCCCGCAGCAAGAATGCTGATTTTTGCCGATTTGATCTTAGGATCTGCAATAGTCTGCACATCAAAATGTAAAGATTGATTTTGGCCAGGCTCCAAGTTGATCGTAGTTTCGGAGTTACCTAGGATCTTTGCACCTTCTGCTTTTACCGTAACCTTAACAGGTAACTTACTTGGAGACTGATTAGAAATTGTAGCGGAAACTTTTTGGGTTTCTCCCTTGATAATGAACCTAGGCATTCCACCTAAGATCATCAGATCTTTTTTAGTAATAAAACTGGTTTGGCCTCTTCCTACTTTTGTATCAGGAGTAATAGCAATAGCAGTCACTCTCCAAGAAGTCAAATTATCCGGAAGATTAAAACTAACTGTTGCAGTTCCATCAGGCCCTGTTTTTACTTTTGCATTCCAGTAACTTGTATCCTTAAAACGATCCCGAGCCTGGTCTTCGTTTTTCATCGCAGAATAAACAGAGTCTCCCTTTTTACCCAAGGCCAGTTTTAATCTTTTGTTTTCAGAATAACCGAAAAACTTATAAGCGGACGCCAAAGTAGTCTGCACGTTATTTCTTCTTGGATGATAGAAGAATGTTCCTATATTAGGGGTTTTCTCCTCTTTAATCTGATAGATAGCCTCATCTACGATTGCGAGGGAAACTTCTGCAGATACTCCGCCGCCACCCAGACCGGTAGTTTTCAAACGGATCTCCGCTTTATCACCAGGACGATATACCTTACGTCCCGGATCCAGAGCCACTTTCAGAAACTTCTGCTCCGGAGGAGCGACCACTCTTACTTGGCTTTTATAAACATCATTTCCAGAAAATTGAACTGCAGATAATGTGAAGTTCGGGCTCATCTCTGCAGTGATCGGGACCGCATATTTCAGAGCATTCCCCTTCATCTTCACTACTTCTTTTTTGAAAATACGATTTCCCTCTAAGGTCAATATCATATGCCCGTTGGACACTGGACTTAAGACCAGAATTTCTGCAGTATCTCCCACGGAATAAATATCCTTACCAGGCTTGAGAGTAATATCTTTGAAAGGAATTTCGATAGAATCGGAAACGGAAGAAGCCCAGAAAAATGTTTCCGACTTTGTAAGATTTCCGTTGGGGTCCTTTGTCTCAGCGACCAAAACAAATTGTCCTCTTTTAGGAATTGTGAATGAAGCAGTCCCAACTCCAGAGGCAGAAGTCATCACAGACAAAGAAGAAATTTTAGAACGATTTGCCTCTTTTACGAATTGAATATCCCTATTATAAAGAATGAGATCCACATTTCGATTTCCCACCATTTTCTGGCGTTCTACATCGCTCAGGGTTTTGTCATAAGCGATCAGGCTTACAGTTAACTTTGCTTCTTTACCCGGTTCGTATACTGAATTGTCTTTAGAGATCCTAACAAAGAATGCGCTTCGATTTACGGAGAAGGAAGCGGATCCATCCAAGGTCATGTCCTCGGACTGAACGGAGGCAATGATAGTATAAACGGAATCTGCATCAGATTTATCCGGTTTAAAGCTGATAGAATATTGCCCTTTGGAATCTAATTTTCCTTTTCCATCTAAAACCAATTCTTGTTTATCACTTTGACCGGACTGTTCCAAATAATCGGAAGAAGCATCAAAGTTGATCGTTCCAACAGGAGAATAATCGAATTTAGGTCTACGGAATACTCTATAAGCGACCTCTTGCCCTGCAACCGGTTGGCCGTAATAATATCTGGCCTTTACAAGAGCGTTTACTTCTTCCCTTTGTAAATAATTGGATTTAGGAACAGATACTGAAACCAAGAAAGTAGGTTTTTTATAAGCCTCTACGGCAAATTCAGTCTGAAAAGTTTTATCACGGAAATTTAATATAAGAGAATAATTTCCAAGAGTTATATTCTCCGATTCAGGAACTACAAATTCTCCTGAAAAAGTCCCATTATCTCCCGAGATATTAATAGGAATACTAGGGATAGAAGTTTCTCCTTGCTCACTTGCAACAGCAATCACACCTGCACCGGAAATAGCTCTATAATCATCTTGGGAGAAGTTTCTAACAATTCCCTTAAAATAAACGGTATCTCCCGGTCTATATACGGGACGATCCGTATACATATAGGCCCTTGGGCCACCTTCTCCATAAAAAGAACTGGAATAAAATTCCGGATCGGAAACTGAATATTCCCCATTCTTATGGGCGAGAACCAAACCTTTGACGGGACTTCTTCCCTTATAAAAATACGTTCCATCGGAACTTGTTTTTCCGGTTTGGAATGCTTGGCCGTTCTCCAAATTAAAAAGAGTCAGATCCACATCTGAAACCGGTTCTCCACTATCTTTGCGGCCCACATATACGAAAGTTTCCGCATCGGATTGTTTTACTAAAAAGTTCAGGCCGGACTTGATCAGGATTGTATAAGCAAGCTGAGATCCGGAAACACCTTCTACAAGATAAACTCCATTGTCTCGGATCGGAACAGGAATCCTACGATATGCCCAGAAAGAAGTAACAGTCGGAATGGAGAATGTAGCAACCAACTCTTGGTCTTTTAGAATAGCGGGGACCGCGAGAGTTTTATATTCATCAGGTTTTTCATAATCAACCCCTAATGTTTTTTTCAGCTCGGATCTTGTCTTAGAATTGAATTCTTTTCTGGCAACCTTACGGAAATCGTTTCTGAATTTGTCTAAGGTTCTTGTAAAAAGTGCGATCGGATTTCCGAATGCTCCGTCATTATTCTCTTGGACCAATCTTTCTTTTACTTTTTTGGTCAAGAATGTTTGCGGGTCCGCGATCTTATAAACTCTGAATTCGTAATTTACAGTTCCATTCCCTTCCAGATTTACATAAGCATTTTCACCTGAGCCGAAACTTCTGTCCGTTCCGAGATAGAATGCGGCGGAACCGAATAAATTCGGTTTCACATAAAATAATCCTAATGCAGAGATCAAAATTGCGAGAAAAGAGAATATTATCTTTTTACGATCCAATACACGAGTTCTCATTCTGAAATTCCTAGTCTAAAATCCGAAATCTATAAACCCCAAGAAAATTTCGGTTATTCTTTTCCGGGGAAAACAACACACTTCTTTCCAATTCTTTTGCCCGGATCAATTTGATACCTCGATCCGAACCTGTATGATATAAAAGCTGGGGATTTTTACTTTCTCCCTCTACAAGGATCATAGAATGGAAATTTGTCCCCACCCCACGATCCGATCTGAAAAAGAGAATATCTCCCGCTTGTCCAGACTCCAACTCTTTGGTAACAAAGTAAGTATGGAACTTTTCCAAACTTTCAGCGTCTGCAAATTCTCCGAATTTGCCCTCACCGATTCGAAATAAATTTTTACCAATATAGGGTATATCCGGGTAATTAAATTCCCGGACATCCGGTAAATTTTTATCCAACAGGATCCCAGTCCGAGTTTGCCAGTCCTGGGTATGAGCCTTTAGAGACTCCTTATATGCGAAACGAATCAATCCGCTGCAATCTCTTTCCTTTAGATTCCAGGAGGAATTCTCTTTTAAATATTGTGACAAAGATACCCTCACAAACCAGTCTCGAAATGCCTGGCGATCGGATTCGGTTCTAAGCTCCGCAGAATCAGGAAATCCATCCTGGTCAAAATCTCCATCTCTGCTAAACAGGGATATCTGGACAGTTCTGCCCTTTTCAGTCCGGATCGTAATATTTGTAGGGATCTTCCCCGCTTGCACACGTAAGACGTCTTCTCTTTCGTTTTTTTCGCTCGAGAGAAGTTTGAGTAATTCAGGATCTATTTTTTCCCGTAGGAAATGATCTTTCACACCGAAGATCGGATTCGAAATTTTTAGAACAGCAACTGATTTACCGTCTGCAGGCATTCTTAATTCAGTCGGATCCAAAACGGATTCGAAATAAGAATTACATTGGAGTAGTAAGAATATTAGAAGATAACAAATTCGAAACTTCAAGGAAGGAACCTAAATCGCAAAAAGTCAATAACCCAACGCCTTTCTGATCTTTTCAGGAATATCCTCGAATTTGGGATATTTATGTTTTTTGCCGTCGGGAAAGATCACATAGTAAGTTCCGTTTAGAACTTCCATATAATAATTTCCTTTCTTCTTTTGTCCTATAGAAGATTTATCCATCTCTTTTACCATTGCTTGGTATCTGGAAGGAAGTTCTTGCCATGAACCGTACACTTGAATCTCTCCAGCATGATTCACAGTGTACATTCCGTTCTCATGCATGATCTTGATCCCATTATAATCGAAAACTTCTAGAACATTTACTTTAGGTTCTTTCTTTTTGGGTTTTTCATTCGGATCAAAACTCATTGGTTCGTCCGAGGGGATATTATAATGAACTACTGATTTGGAATCGTGTCTTCTGTTTCGAGTGAGAAGTATATAAAGATAGGAAAGGCCGGACAACGCCAGGGCAGCAAAAATCAGATAATCAAAATGTCTGGCTATCCATCCCATCACTTCAATCTATACTCGATCGCCTTACATGCAAACGGAACAGGATCTCCTGCTTGGATCCAAAAACTACATTTTTCGAAAGCAACTGAAGCAACACAGTTATCCACATCCTTTTTTCTTTGTTTTCCCGGAACCAAAGAAGTAATCTGTCTGTTCGACCCGCATTCCACATCTTTTGCAGCATAAGCTACTATGATCTTAGCCCCCGCTTCTCCGAATGTATAAAAATCGTCGTCCACATTGGAACAATTCGACAAACCTAGAGTTAAGATTAAAATAAGAATTAGGCTTTTACTGGCAGTTCTAAAACTTAAAGAGTTAAATTTCATGCTCCGGCTTCTTAGGTAATAATCGTATTTTTTCATCCAAAGGAAGATCTACTTCTCCTAAAGCGGTTTTGTATCTCACAGTTCCTTTCATTCTCAAATTCGGATCTTTTCCAGCGACCAGGTTCGTGACTACTAAAATTCCAAGTAATAGTTTATCCTGATTCTCTCTCTTTTCAAAGCTTGTTTCTATCCTGAGTTGGACAACGGTTTTGGAAAAAGCCGGGACCTCTGTTTCTTCTTCCGAGATCACCCGAGCCAATTCCGCATCTTTTCCATCTGTGCCGGCTGTAATCACACCAAGATCAAACTTATAAATTTTAACGGCAGAATCGTTCGGGTTCTCTATTTCCAATTTAGATATCATCACGATCTTGGGAGAAGGTGGAAAAGGCAGAATTTCTACCTTCTCCGTTTTTGTTTCCAAGATCCGAAACTTACAAGCCTGTAGTTTTTTAACATTCTCCCTTAGATCTCCCAGGCAAGAGTTAAAAAGAAAGAAGGTCCCTAAAATCAGAACCAAAGGCAGAAAGATTCTCTGCCCTTTAATATGCGGGGAAAATATTCCCATTAAAGCTCCCAACCATTGGAAATGAGAACCTTTCCTCTGGTCATATTATTTGCATATTCTTGGATCGCTTTATCTGCCTCTTTAAGCGGGTATTTAGCAGCGATCTGAGTCTGGAATTCTTTTCCTAGAAGAGATCGGATCTCTGAAGTTATCTTCCAAATTTTAAAAGGACTTTGCCGAGGCATCCAAGAAGAAAGCCAGTAACCTTCTATCTTTTTATCCTGAAAGATACCAAGCCCCGCATGATAAGAAATGGGTTCTTCAGATAATGCGCCGTAAACCACACATTTACTTCCGTAAGGCATTGCTGCTAAAGCTCTTCCTGTGATCTCTCCTGCAACTGCATCCAACATGATAGTAGCATTCAGTTTATTGGAAAGAACTCTAAGTTCTCTATCAAAATTAGGGGAACTAGAATCCAATACATGTTCGGCGCCTAAAGATTTAAGAAGATCAACCTGCTCTTTTCTTCTTACAACATGAATACCTGGAATTCCTTTCTTATTAGAAAGTCTTAATAACATTTTTCCTAAGGCAGAAGCGGCAGCAGTCTGGACATAAGCCTTATGTTTTTCTCGAATAACTTGATCGAGCAAGGCCCAAGCGGTGATTGGGTTTACGAATAAACAAGCGCCTTGCTCCAGGCTTACATCTTTTCCTAAAGTAAAACAAGAATATGCGTCAGTGATCATGTATTCTGCATAAGGTCCGTCACCTTTATTTGGAGCAACACATGCAACCGGTTTACCAACTAGAGAATTTGCTCTCCAACCACCGCCACTTGCGATCACCAAACCGCTTCCTTCAAAACCAGGAACAACAGGAAGTTTTTTCTTAATTCCGTAAAGCCCTCTCATGAACATTAGATCTGATGGATTGATGGAACCCGAATGAACCTTAAGTAGAACCTCTCCCTTCTTCAAAGGTTTCGGTTCTTTCTCTACAATTTTAGCTCTTCCAGGTTCGTTGCTGTATTCTTTCAATTCATACGCAAGATACGATTTTGGTATTTCGAACTTTTTTGCCATTTGATTACCCTCTCACTCTTCGTCCTTTAATGTCAGATGCCGGATCGCTTCCGGTTTATTTTCTAGTATATGATTTTGTATAAATGCTTCGGCGTCTTCTTGGGTCTTGATAGAAAACCAAAGGCCTTCCGGATAAGAAACTTGCACAGGACCCAACTCACATCGATCCAAACAACCTGATTTTTGGACACGGATCTTACCTTTTAATCCAAGTTCTTGTACTCTCTTTTTCATATAAGCGAGCAACTGAGGAGATCCTTTCGGACCGCAAGAAGGTCTTTCTCCTTCCGCTCTGACATTCTCGCAGACAAAAACATGCTTATCAAAATACATTAGGTACTTGCCTTTCCTCCTAATTTCCTATATAGGCAAAAGCTTTGAACCCATTTTTTCGGAGATTAGTTTGAAGCTCTAACGGTTGCCAGAACCTAAAAAAGATTTTTTTATGGTCTAAGAGGCTCGATTCCCGAGTATTTACTCATATTTGGAGAATAAAATGAAACGATCCGTAATACTAATTTTATTATCTTCACTATTACTTTCCCTTTCCTTCTGCAAAAAGGAAGAGAAGCCTGTATTAGAGACAGAAAAACCACTTTTCGAAAAAGTTTTGTCGGAAAACGATAAGATAATTCAATTTCTCTTAACAACGGAGAGTGTTTCTCCGGATGTAAACGGATTAATTTCCTCCTTAAATTCTCTGGGAGAAGCAAAAGGTGGCTTGGAATCTTCTGCACTAGAAATGAAAAACGTATTAGAAGGGGCAAAATCTTCGGATGTGAGAATATCCTTTGAGGCCTATTCTAAGTTCAGCGAAGTTTTAGCTAGTACAATGAAGGTGCATGGACTACAATCTGGAAGAAACCGTTTCTATTGTCCGATGGTCAAAAAGACATGGGTGTTCTCAGGTATGAAAATCCTAAATCCTTACGCTCCGGATATGCGTGATTGTGGTGATCTTATTCCCTGAAAACGAAAGCCAACAAGAAAGAACCTGTCTAGCGGGAGTCTCCGAGTCCAAACCCTGTCCCGGAAATTGTAGGGATTTTTACAGGGAATCGAATTGGAATGATTCCGGTGAACAGGCATGTTTTGCCTTTGAAAAATTAGAAAAGTTTTTAGAAGGAGTCAGTTCTTTTTCAGTCGGTGCCACTGCATTCCAACAAGCACCCGCAGATATTTTAGAAAATTTTTCCACAAGATCCGAAATAGGTTTCGATCTAGTCAGATACTTTCTTTCTATCTCTTCCCCGGACCAGGTCATGTCCACAATCCTGGAGATGGACGATTCTTTACTTTATAGGATCGTAAAAGAAGACTTTAAAATATTCCAAAAACTTAAAAAAGAGAAGAAGGTCTTCGGAACGGAAAGTAATTTCCTAGACTCAAAAGCCGCACAATTCTGGAACGGACTTCCTCCGGAAAGAATATCCAAATTTATATTATTCTGTCTTAGAACCAAAAAAGATAATATATTCGCAGCCAGATTTTTAGGACTCATGCCTATCGAAACTTTACTCATGCTTGGGGAATCCTTAGGATTAAATAAAGAAGAAGAAGCAGAACTCTACAGAGGACTAGAAGATTCCTTATACGAATTTCCGATCCGATTCCCAGGCATCTATCCACATCTACTGGAATTATTCTCCGAAGATCCTGAGATCAATATCATACTTTCTACAATGGAAGGACTTGTAGAAAGAAAAGAATCCCTATTAAAAGCCAGGGAAGAAGTTCTTAAAATTATAGAAGAAGCCCATAAAAAGAACTCCCACCAAGAAGTATTAAATTATCTGAATACTTTGGATAAGGATGCTGCCTTAGAAATTTTAGGAATGTTGGAAGAGCAGAACCATATAGGATTCTCGGAAAAAAGCCTATTGTCCGCTTATATCAAAGGAGAAGAGTCCGACTTCATTACCTTCGGAAGAAGGCCGCAAGTTTTCAGAGTGAAATAAAGATCTAAAAGCTCCGATCAAACGGAAATATTTAGACCCTTTCTTCTACCTCGTATTCCTTGAACAAACTCTTTTGATTTCCCATATCGCTTTGGAATTCCACAGGATAATCTGAGGTAAAACAAGCGTTGCAGAAACCACCACCCCTATGATCATTCACTGCCTTATGCATAGAATCCACTGAAAGGTAAGCAATGGAGTCCACTCTCAAATACTTTCGAATTTCTTCGATCGTATGAGTGGCAGCGATCAATTCATTATGGGTTGGAATGTCTATCCCGTAATAACAAGGGGAAACTGTAGGAGGAGCGGAAACTCTTAAGTGGATCTCAGTGGCACCTGCATTTCGGATCATCTTGATGATCTTACGGCTGGTGGTTCCTCTCATGATGGAATCGTCCACGATCACAACACGTTTTCCATCCACTACGTTTTTCACTACATTGTATTTGATCTTAGCACCGAAATCTCGGATCTTTTGGTCCGGTTCGATAAAAGTCCTACCTACATAGTGAGAACGAATAAGTCCTGATTGGAAAGGAATACCGGAAGCTTCTGAATATCCTAAAGCCGCGATGTTTGCAGAGTCCGGAACAGGGATCACAACATCAGCTTCTACAGGAAGTTCTTGAGCGAGTTGGTTTCCAAGTGCCTTGCGGACTTTGTAAACCGATTCACCAAAAATATTAGAATCAGGTCTCGCGAAATATATGTATTCGAAAATACAAAGAGCAGGTTTTGCAGGAGGGAAAGGATAGAAGGAACGGGTTCCTGTTCTATCCACAACGATCATCTCACCCGGTTCCACATCTCTTTCGTAGGTGGTGTCGGTGATATCGAATGCGCAGGTTTCAGATGCGAATACGATGGATCCGTCGTCCCTTCTTCCCATGACCAAAGGACGGAAACCGTTCGGGTCACGAACTGCAATCAATTGGTTTTTAGTAAGAACAACAAGGGAATATGCACCTCTCACTTTTTTCAAAGCGGAAGAAAGTGCAGAAAGTAGATCTGTTTCCCCTGAGCGAGCCATGAGGTGGACGATCACTTCCGAGTCGATTGTAGTTTGGAAAATGGAACCTTCTTTTTCCAATTGGGAACGAACTTCCCAGGAATTTACCAGGTTTCCATTATGAGCCAGAGCGATCGGCCCCAAATGGGACTCAACTCTGAGAGGCTGAGCATTCCTTAAGAAGCTCGCGCCAGTGGTAGAATAACGATTATGCCCGATAGCCGCGCTTCCGGTTAGCTCCCGGATCTTGCCTTCGGTAAAAATATTGGCTACTAATCCCATTCCGGCGTAGCGGTAGAGATGTTCTCCATCGGAGGAAACGATCCCGCTCGATTCTTGGCCTCTATGCTGCATGGAGTACAAGCCGAGGTAAGTGAAATTGGCCGCTTCGGGAGAATTAAAAATCCCAAAGATAGCACATTCTTCTTTTGGTTTGTCATCTCGGACTAGGGTCCGTAGACTGGACGTATTGGGAATCGAACTCATGGTCCCCCTTCCGACGCTAGTCTCCCAGGTCGCCTTTTAGATGCAAATACAATCCGATTATATTGTCGTAGACAACGTCCGAAGCTTACAGTTGGCATTGATTACTCTCTCTCAATCCGATTGCCTCTCTATTGATACGGAATCCAGCGGTTATTACACCTACTATTCCAAAGTTTGTCTGATCCAAATATCCTCTAAGGGTAAAAATTATATCTTTGACCCTATTCGGTTGGACGATCTCTCCGGGTTAGGTCCTCTATTCGAGAATCCCGGCATTTTAAAAATATTTCATTCCGCTTCGGACGATATCAAAGCTCTGAAAAGAGACTTCGGTTTCAAGTTTATCAACATCGCAGATACGATGTTCAGCTCTCGTTTATTAGACTTAGAACAGAACTCTTTGTTGTATCTTGTCGAACATTATCACAAGGTCAAACTTTCGAAGAAGGAACAAAAATCCAACTGGGAAAAACGCCCTCTAGAAAAAAGTCAGCTCCAATATGCAGCCCTGGACACAGTTTATCTGGAATCCATTTGGACTAAAATGAGTGAGGAACTCGGAAAACGTAAATTGTTAGACGAAGCAGTTTCCGAGTTCGCAAAAATCGCGGAAGAAGAGCCGGAACCTTTTGAAGGATTTTCTATCAATTTGGAAAAATTCCCGAATGTTCTTGAATTGGGTTCCGACGAAAGAAGGGCACTTCACGATACCCTTGGTTTCCGAGACGAAAAAGCGAAGAAGTTGAACAAGGCTCCATTCAGAGTTTGGAATAACGACAAGGTTTTGGAATTAGTCAAGTCTCGGGGAGAATTGAATAAACTCGTAGACATCTTAGGCAAAAAAGACGCAGAAAATTTATATCAGGTTTATAAAAATCCAAGCGGCCCTCCTATCCAAAAGAATGATCTATTCAAAAGATCTACTGAAGATTTGGCTGGGGAAGATGCGGACAGATTCAAGAGATTAAGGCAATGGAGAGAAACAATCATGTCCATTCGCCGGATGGGTCACAACTTGATGCCGTCTAATAAGAATATCGCGGAGATTGCAAAAAGAAATCCTAAGTCTATTGAAGAGTTAAAAGAGCTAGGAATTTTTTCCAACTGGAAGGTAGAAAATTACGGACCTTCTATTATAGCAGCAATGCAATCTAAACCTTATGAGACTACCTTGTCAGGTTTAATCCCGATCAAAAAGAAATTTGATTAGATTAGAATTAGATAAACTAAAAAAGGAACTTCCGTTTCTACCTGAAGGGGAACCGAACTTACCGGAAGATGTAGCACATTCTTCCGTAGTTATGCCTGTGTTCCAAAAGAACGGACAAGACGGCTTTCTTCTTCAAAAAAGAAATCCAAACCTCGCTTCTCATCCGGGACAGATCTCTTTTCCAGGTGGAGTAAAGGATCCGGAAGATAAGGACCTTTTAGTTACGGCCCTTAGAGAATGGGAAGAAGAGATGGGAGCTCCGGACAAAGAATTATCCGTAATCGGAAATTACAGAGGTCAACTCACTCATACCGGATTTCACATCACTCCCTTCTTAGCTAAATATTCCGGAGATTTCAAATTCGAATTCAATCCGGAAGAAGTGGAAAGAATTATCATATTGGAGCTAGATAGACTTTGGGAAGCCCCTTTCTACAGTATTAAAGGAAGAAGAAAGCCTGACTCACCTTTATTAGAAGTATTTTACTTTGATATAGAGGAAGGACTTTTATGGGGAGCCACTGCAAGGATCATTGTAGACTTCTTAAGAGAATACGCAGGATTCGATCGTCCTCCCATTTTAAGAACTCCTAACCTAAGTTCAGCGCCGTTCTTGGACGTGAAAAAGACCGAATAGTTTCCGCATAAAACGAAAGATCCAAGGTTTTTGATTTTTCTTTCTTTCTATTTTTTTGTCTCATCTCCCAATTTTTCTTCTAACCCTTACGTCTCTAAAAAATGTAGTCCTACGAGGTTTTCCACTTTAGGGATTCCAAAAGTGGACCGAAATTATATACGACATAATTTAAAACCCTTTTCCGGGAGTTTTAAAGTTCGTATTCGAACTTCGAAAGGCATTTTACATAGGAGCATTCCAATGAGCAAAATTAAGGATCTATTTAATTCAGACATCCGCACTAGTTATCTAAAAGAAAGCTGGAAAGAAGAAGACTGGTATGAGTCTCTCGCCGGCAGACCTGGCATTGAACAAAAAATCCCATACTTTAAGAAAGGTGAAACTTCTTCACTAAAGGTGGCGGTTCTTAGCAGATGACTCCGGAAGAAAAGGAAGCCCTCTTTCGTAGTCTAGAAGAAATCAGGATCGCCATCCAAGCTAGTCAGCCTGGTGGAGAATACAAAGCGATCCTATATAGTATTCCGATCGTAGGGATCATCTTCGGATGGTTATTATTATTCTTCCTATTCTTTTGGTGGTATCGTCAGAGAATGGCGATCATCAAAGCAGGCCTTTATCAAAAAGAAAAATTTGATCTGCGTCTTTATTCCTTCTTTTTAGGACTGATACTTACCTTTGTTGGTGTAGCTCTTTCCGTTACTTTCATTTTAGTATTAGGAAAATCTTTAGCGATGTTAGGAGGATTGATCCCTCTTGGTACCGGCTTAGGTCTTCTTTGTTATTATAAATGGTCTCCTAGGAAATGAATCGGTCCTACTGAAATCCGATCCTTCCACAAAATAGGTTTATTATTACTCCCATGAAACCGGAAGAACCAATCCTATGCGATCCGGAGGATTGGGCCAATATTCAAAAAGTTCTAGCCGGGGATTTTGAATCTTTCGAACAACTTGTATTAAAGTACGAGGCGATGGTTTATTCTCAGGCAAAAAAAGCATTCCGTAACGAAGCGGAAGCTGAGGACTTTACTCAGGATGTTTTTTTAAAAGCATTCGAAGGATTGTCCACATTCAGAGGGAAATCTAAATTCTCCACTTGGGTCTTCTCCATTGCAAGAAATGAGATCATCCGCAGATACCGTAAAGAACACCCTGAGATAGACGCTCCTATCGATACTTTGTCCAGCGAGAAGCTGGGAGACAATTTCTCCTCTCAAGAATCCGAAGTATTAGAAAAAGAAACGACGGAAAAGATCAGATCCTTAGTGGACAAGTTACCCGAACTATATAGGAAACCTATATCGTTACACTACTTCGAGAATATGTCCTATAAAGATATCTCCGAAAATTTAAACTTGAAAATGAATACCTTAAAGAGTTATATTTTTCGAGGGAAAGAAATCCTACGCGATTGGCTGAAGAAAGACGATGAGCACGGAAAAAGATAAACTTCCCGACGAGTTGCGGGAGCAATTGGATTTTTTTGTAAAACCTCCGGAAGGCAGGGTGAACGATGACGTACCACCTATGCTTAAGAAAAAAGTAATGCTTCATTTAGTCCATCTGAGGCATATACGGCTGATCTTGATCACAATTCTGATCTTGGCTTTTTCTCCTTTGACCGTTCTTCTGTTTACGGATTGGAATTTTCTCTTCCAAACAGGGATTTTACATGCGATTTTAGCTACTAGCGGCTTTTTGTTCCTGCTTTTTACTGTTCTGATAGGGATTTATCTTGTGCAAAATAAGAGTCCTTATACCAAGGAATGGAAAAACAAGTTAGGATTCGACGAATGAAATATTTCAGTTTTGGGATCGCTTTATCTTTATTACTTACCTTCGGAAGCCAAATCTCCGCACAAGAAAAACAGCCTGAGACCAAATTAACTGCAAAAGAATTCTTAGAAATGAAGTTGGACTCCGTCTTCCCGCTCATCCAAAATATGAACAAACAAGAAGCGGATGTTCTAATCACCCAGATCAGGGAAGAAGCCAGAAAATCCTGGGCCCAATCCGATAATTATTTTTTCTTAGTCGAACACCTGACCACGATCAAAGCAATCGAAGAAGAACAGAGCAGATTAAAAGGTCTACTTTGGGTATATGTTTTGGGTCTGGCTCTATTTTCAGGATTCGTTCTTTATGTCCTCTTCCGCCAAAGAAAGCTGATCAGCGAGTTAAACGAAATTATTAAGGACCGGGACTGAACAAAACCGCCGTCTAATTATAATCCGAAAAGGAACATATTCCTTTTTGTTTACTGGTTGTCACAAGAATAAGCTCAGAAAATTCTTTTTCCGGCGATTGTAATGTTTGTGTAAACCTTTTGTAACGGTTTTCTGACAATCTGATGGGATGGAACCTATCCAAATCCAAGGATCCTCCTCCCCGACGACTAATGACAAAAATCCTCCGAGGCGTAGGAGAAAGAGCTTCAGCGAATTTATGAAAAATGCTTCCGGCACCCCTGGCCAAAAAATCCTCGTAGTTGATGACGAAGAGGATATCGCAGAACTGATCAAATTTCATTTAGAAGAGAACGGCTACCAAGTGGACACCTGCCAAAACGGTTTAGAGGTGCTTCCTAGGATCGAAAAAAATCTGCCCGACTTAGTGGTATTGGACCTAATGCTACCAGGTATTGGCGGGATGGATCTTTGCAAAAGGATCAAGGAAAAATATTCTCTTCCAATCATTATGGTTACCGCCAAATCCGGAGAGACCGACGCGGTCTTAGGACTGGAACTTGGCGCGGACGATTATGTTAGAAAACCATTCTCTACTAGAGAACTCATCGCGAGAGTTCGTTCCGTATTAAGAAGATCGGGAGAAGGAGAAGATGAGCAAGACCAAGAAGGAAACATCACGGTCGGCAAAATTTTCCTGAATCCTAAAGCGCATAAAGTATTCATCAATAACGAAGAAATCGATCTTACATTGATCGAGTATAAAATTCTTTATCTGTTTATGACTAATACAGGCGTTGCATTTACCAGAGACAAACTTTTAGATAAGGTTTGGGGTAAGGATATTTACGTGACGGATCGCGCTGTAGATGTTAATATTAAAAGACTCCGAGATAAACTAGGAGAAGAGAAGGAGAGGTTGGAAACCATCCGCGGGATTGGTTACAGATTCAATGAGGCGTAGCTTATTTTCTAAACTACTCTTAAGTAACTGGCTTCTACTCGTTTTCCTTATGGCTGTCGCGGGGATAGTCCTCTTTTTAGAGGACTTGATCAACCCCGACCTGAAAATACTTTTATTCTCCGCTTATATCCTATTGGCAATGTTTGGGACTTTTTATATGTCCTTCTCCATTGCCAGAAGTGTAACCCAAACACTTAACCAGATCGAAATGAAAACTGGAGAGATCAACGCTGGAGATTTCGGCTCCGAGCTAAGTCTTCCTGAGATCCAAGAGTTAGCTGATCTTGCAGTCTCCATCAATCTGATGTCTGGACGTTTGAAACACCAATTCGTGGATCTTACCATCGAAAAGGAAAAGTTCGATTCGGTATTACAAAACTTGAAAGAAGGTGTATTCTCCGTCGACCTGGAAGGCTCCATCGTTTTTCAAAATAAAAGTATCCCAGGTTCATTAATAGAACCTAATTCAGGCTCTAGAAAAGTAGAAGATGCAGTTAAAGATCCGAGACTTCTGGACTTTATCAAAAAAAATCTTTCTGGCAAGAGTGAACCTAAAACGGAACTGGATCTAAGCCAAAATTTTTACGCGATCAAAATGTATCCGCTTCGAACAAACGGAAATCTATTGATGTTTATTGGAGTGATCCGAAATATCACTGAAGAAAAACAGTCTTATCTGATAAGAGAACAGTTCGTTCAAAATGCTTCTCACGAATTAAAAACACCTATCACTTCAATCAAAGGTTATACGGAAACATTATTAGGCCGTTTAAAACTTTTAGAAGACAGTCATGAAAAAAGATTTTTAGACGCGATCTCTCGAAACACAGACAGAATGGTTCGTATCGTAGAAGACATGCTTACGATTACTAGAATTGAGAACCAATCCGCAATCGCTCAGCCTGAAGAATTCACATTAAAGTCTCTGGTAGAAAATCTTTCTTTCACTGTGGACGGAGTGATTTCTCCGAAAGGACAAAAGCTCGTAGTGGATATGCCTGCTCCTTTAACTATCGCTGCTGATTGGGTTCTTTTGGAGCATATGCTCTTAAATTTGATTTCGAATGCTTCTTCTTATTCTCCGGATGATAAAACAATCACTTTGAAGATCGCAAAGGTGGAACCTGACTCAGTAAATTTTCAGGTTATGGACCAAGGGATCGGGATCAAGGACGAGGATAAAGAAAGGATTTTCGAAAGATTCTTCAGAGTGGATAAGAACAGATCCAGAAAAGAAGGCGGAACTGGCCTCGGACTTTCCATTGTGAAACATATTGTTAGATTACATCACGGTTCTGTCAAAGTTTTCGATAATCCGGAAGGCGGGACTATCTTCTCCGTAACCCTTCCGTTAGTGTATTCTGAAATTTCAGAAGTTTGAAATCCGAGCATTTGCTCGTAATACGCTTTTCCTAAAACAGCCCTAACACGAATATAGAGATTCTATATATAAAGGTTAGAACATGGATTATCCTAAGGGCTTTTTTTCATTCGGAACAAATATTGGGATCAAAGACAAAACAAAAGATTTCGGAGTAATCTATTCCGAAAAACCTTGCAAAGCGGCTGCCGTATTTACTAAAAATAATTTTCCAGGCGCTCCAGTCATCGTAGGCAAAGAACATATACGAGACGGAGTTTTGCAAGCTGTAGTTATCAATTCTAAAAATTCAAATGTTGCTACTGGAGAAAAAGGAATTTTAAACTCCAGACAGATCTGTTCCGAGGTCGCAAAGTCTCTCGGTGTCGCGGAAACTTCCGTATTACCTTCTTCTACCGGAGTAATTGGAGTTCCACTTCCTATGCAGGTAATTCTTCCTGCATGTGCTCAGGCAAAATCAAATTTAAAACCTGGCAATCTAGATGAGGTGGCAGAAGCGATCATGACCACAGATACTCGCAGAAAAATTTCTGTGAGAAAGATCAAATCTTCTAATGGAGAAGCTGTTATCTTTGGTATGGCAAAGGGCGCCGGAATGATAGAGCCTAATATGGCTACTATGCTTTCTTATATTCTCACGGACGCGCAGATAGAAGGTGAAGTTTATCCAATCTTAAAAGATTGTGTGGACTTAAGTTTTAATTGTATCACGATAGATTCAGATACTTCTACATCCGATACAGTTGCTTTGCTTAGCAACGGTCTTGCGGGTTCCGTTGATCCTAACGAATTCAAATCAGCACTTTTAGAAATATGCACCGATCTTGCCAAAGAAGTAGCAAGAGATGGAGAAGGTGCGACCAAATTAATCGAAGTACGTATCAAAAAATCCAAGGACGAGTCTCAGGCTAGAAAGATCGGTAAATCCATACTGAATTCCCCGTTGATCAAAACTGCAATATACGGTGGAGACCCGAATTGGGGAAGGTTGGTCATGGCGGTAGGTAAAGTTTTCGATGAACCTATCCCTTTTGACTCCTTGGAAATTTATTTCGGAGGACTTCCTGTCAAGGGTGCAGATTCTGAAACCCTCAAAAAATTATCGGAGTATCTAAAAAAGAATTCCGAGATCTTCGTCGATGTGGTATTGAATACCGGAAACAAAGAGATGGTGTTCTGGGGATGCGACCTGACCGAAGGTTACGTGAAGGAAAACGCATACTACACAACCTAAGTTTGTCGAATCCGTATCGAATCCCTGAAACGTGAAGACCTATTTTTCTGATCTAAGACTTATCTCTTCGGCTATCACAGTAGCTGTACGATTACTTTCCGTATTCGTTATCCTAGGTTTATATGAACTCAGTATTTACCTTCTTCCTAAAGAAATAGAATTCGTAAGTGAGATTGCTGTCCTAACCTGTTTGGTCTTCGGGGTCTTTGGGATATTACCTATCCAAGAAAAAATTTCAGGATTCTTAAAGTCTACATTCGTTTCCGAATATTTAAGCGATGATCCAGGTTCTTCTAGACTAGCTCATAGAAGATTTGATTCGGAAGGATTGATCAAAAACGTATTCCCGGAGTTAGTACGACTAACCAATAGCAATTTTGGAAAATTAGCGATCTTAAAGAATGATTTGGTCCATTACGAATTATATACCTATGCGCACAAAAAACAAAGAAAGGTAAATACATTCGAAGGGATTAACCCGCGAGCTGCACTTCTCACTTACATATTAAACAAAAGATCCGGTGCTATGATCGGAGAACCGGACCAAAACAAAATTATCAATGAAGACTTTGTAAGTTTAAGAGCGAACTTCATTCTTCCTTTCGTGTTTAGAGAAAAACTTTTTGGATTTTTAGCGGTTTCTAATATTCCAAAAGACAATGTACGACACGAACTCGGGTTCTTAGCAGGCAAATGTGCTCTGGCTGTTCACAACCAGATCCTTTCTTCTCAAATTGCAGAAAATAAAAAATATAGAAAAGAATTAGAGAATGCGGGAAAGATCCGCAAGTTTTTAGAATCTCCGGAACCTCCTATGGTTGGAGATATTAAAATAGATCTATTATCCAGAGAACCTGGAGAACTTCTGGAGTTTTTTCAAAGTCCTTCCGGCGATTTTTATTTTGTATTTTTACGCCTGAGTGTAACCAACGCAGTTTCTGTTTTAGCTCTTTGTTATATATTGGGAACATTATATTCCTCCAGATTGAACGGAGAGTCCAAGAATGTTCTTCAGATCAAATCGTTGGTAGAAGATAATTTGAAAGAGATTTCTTGGACGGAAAGATATGATCTCGCAGTAGGAATGGTAGAGAAAGAAACAGGTAAGATCTCTCTTAGGTTCGTCGGGAAAAAATTCAAACTATTCGATGCATCTAAACCGGATAGAAACTTAGCGTCTATCGGTTGGGAAAACATAGAAACTCCAGGAAAAGATGCGCTCTTCTTAACTTGGAATGATCGTAATATCATTTCCTTTCAACATTTGGGTATACAACCGTGAGAAATATTCTAATCGTATTTCTTTCAGTAATCTTATTCAGCTTGATCCTATTTTCAGGATTACTGAACTCTTATTCTAAAGAAGCAAGGCTTCCTTTTTATTTTTATCCTAACGGAAAAATCGCGGTTTCGAGCGGATCTCATGCAGATCTAGTCGGAATGAAAATCGATTTAATCGAATACGAGATCGTTCGAAAGTTAGGAGCGGATTACGGATTATCCGGACACTCATTTCATTTTTTTGCAAAAGAAGGAAGTATAGTCAAAAGTCTTTCTTTAGATATGAGATCTTCCTTCGAAGTATTGAAGGATTTTTTACCGGATATATTTTTATCTTTATTATATTTCTTAGTAGCGATCTGGTTTTTCTTTTACACTAGAGACTTATACATTTTCTTATTATTCGGATCTCTATCTTCGTTATTTTTATTTAACTTCTTTCTATTAGCGTTCCACGACTTCCTCTTTCCGTTTTTCTTCTTCTTATATTTCACAGGATTTTTGATCTTAGATGTTTCTTTTAGATTAAGAGGAAAAGAAATACCATCCAGATGGTTTGCACCTCAGGTAATTTTTTCCTTAGTCGCAGGATTTGTAGGTCTTTCTCAGAAAGGGAATCCGGATCTATTCCAGTTCTTATCCGTGAATGGGATGTATTTCAATCTATTCTCTGCGGGAATTTGTATCTTGCAGTTGATATTCCACACATTTAGGAATAAGGGAACTTTTCAGGAAGTTTTCAAAAAACTAAGTATCGTTCTAGCATTCTTCTTAATTACGATCGTTCCATTCTTAATTGCTGAGTTTGGATCCACTAAAAGTTTTTTCATAATCCGTCCTTATCTGATGGCGGCACTGATATTATTTCCGGTCCTAATCGTATTCGGAACTTATACTTATTCATTGGTTCCGGTCCAAATCGCTTTCAGTTCTTCCTTAACTTCTATTTATTCTATCTTGATCTTAACTTTCGGATATTTATTCGGTCTGGAATTTTTTGTCAGATGGAATCCGGGATTTTTAGGAAAACACCAAAGAGAATGGAATTTATTCTATGTGGTGGCCGCTGCCTACTTTTTAGGTTCATTGAACAATAAATTGTATAAGTGGATAGATTATTGGAGTTTTAGAAATAATCCTAAACTTCACACGGCATTAGAAGAATTATCCGTAATGATAGGTGCTCCGATCTCCATGAGAGCAACTATCAACAGTCTGATCCGCAGACTTGTTGACGCTTTAGAAGTCAAAAAACTCCAGATATTGATCCCTGCGGATAAATTTTCGGGAACAGACCTAAGAAACCTAAACTTCATTCGAATTCCTTACGGATCCGAGATCTGGACCTATTTCGAAGATCATACTGAAGTTACTATTACTTCTCACCTTGCGTATGGACTAGGAATTAGAGAGTCCGTATTTAAATTTTTAAATCAGATGGAAGTCCAACTAGCGTATCCTTTATTCAATTTTGAAAAAGGAAAAGAGGTCATCGCGGTATTTTTGGTCGGAGAAAAGATCAATCGTAAGAATTTTACGCTAGGTGAGCTTAGATTTTTAAAAGAATGTACTAGATTAGCATCTTTACTCATTCGAAACTACTCTCTACTAGTTGATGAAGTAGAGAAGAAAAGGATCGTTAGAGACCTGAATATGGCGGCGGTCTTAGATAAAACTCTTCATTTACCCGAGTTAGAGACCATAAAATCGGTTCAATTAGGCTATTTTACTCTTCCTGCAGTAGGAATTTCAGGAGATTATCTAGATATACTCAAACTTTCTCCTAAAAAGCAGTTATTATTCTTAGGAGATGTATCTGGACATGGACTCGGGTCAGGTTATCTAGTTTCTGCAGTAAGAGGAATTATTCGCCGTCAATTGGGCAATTCTTCTTCTCTTCCTGATATTTTTAGAGCGATTAACTTGTTTTTGATCGAGAGATATAGAGGAAGTGAGTTCATGACTTCCATTGCAGGTATATATAACGCTAGCGATGGAGCATTTTCATTCGTAAATGCAGGTCATACACCACCGATTTGTATTCGAAAAGGTGGAAGAATAGAACTTAGAAACGAAACTCAAAGAGTATTAGGTGTTCTACCAACTGATTATAGAATCTTAACTATTCATTTGAATCCGGGTGATAAATTAGTTTTGTTCACCGACGGAGTGACTGAAACGTTCGATGATAACGAAGAAATCTTCGGAGAAGAGAATCTTTTACGAATATTATCCTTAAATCACGATAAAGATGCTCAATCATTAGCTGATCTTATCAAAAAAACGCTAGAAGAGTTTAGAAATTACAAAGAACCTAGCGATGATATCTCATTTGTTTGTCTAGAAGTCTCCGAGTAAGTATCACTTAGTGTGAAATCAACTTCTTAAAATTTTTTTCCTAAAATTAATTAAAATACTTTACAATGAAAAGTAAATTGCTTAATTATGTCACTATCCAAGACCTTTCTTGATCTTTCATATTATATGAAGGGCAATAAAGTTCTAATACATGGAGGACGTCAATGGTTGCAAAAAAGAAAGCAGTCAAGAAAGCAGCTAAGAAAAAAGTAGCTAAGAAAAAAGCTGCTAAGAAGAAAGTTGCGAAAAAGAAATAACTAACTTCAACAACATCTCTTCCGTACTTGATACGGAAGAAATGAAGCTTAAAACCCGCTTCTTTGAGGCGGGTTTTTTCTTTTATAGCCCTTCTTTATTAGTATTTTCCGATTTTCTAACGGATACTGTTGTAAAAATACAACACTTTAGGTGAGAGCACTTATAAATTTAAAGATTTCATCACGTCTTTCATCTCATCTCTGAAATCCGGCAGTGTATTTCCGTAATTTTTAACTAGTTTAGCCTCTCCTTCTTCTGAAATTTCGAATAATCTATACTCTTTTTCAGTTTTAGGTGAGTTCTCTAACTTAAAAAACTTAATAGCATGCTTGCTATAGCGATTATAAGCAGTGAATTTATGATAATAGAAGCCTTCTCTCTTAGCATTTACCGGATAAGGAAGGTAATATTCAGCTCCTAATACTAAAATATTCGGTGTCACCACTGCCATTCTAGTCCAAGTAGCTAGGTTTAAGGGATAATTCTCTTCTAGATAAGCCTTTTTATGGTTCTTTTCCCAAACGTTTAGGATCTTTTTACGACTTTCATCTGCTTGTTTATATCTTTCTAGACCGTTCAAACAGATTTCCATCAAGGATAGAAGCTGTAATGACTCAGAATTTGATGATTGAAGTTCTTTTTGGACTAGTTTTTTAGCCGAGATGAAGTCCTGAGAGTATATATTCTCCCAAATTTTTTCTATCGCGGCCGCAGAAGTCTTATCTTGAGCGTTTAAACTTAGATTTAAAAAGTTAAACGCTAAGAATAAGCCGAGAAAAATTAGAAATCGCTTAGAGATAAAGTTTTTCATTCCAAAAACTGTCCGATCAGATTGTGGATTGTCTCTCAGGATTATGGATCCACTTAGATTGAGTGGAATCCAATAAGGAAAAGAACTCTTCGGCGCCTTTTTCTTCAATAAAGACCCTTTCTTCCTCTGAAACAGGGATCATCGCCAGAAATTTGATCGGATTTCCTCTTTCAGACTTCAGATCCGCTAATTCAGGGAATCCTTCTTCTTTTCCTATCTCTCTTATAACGAGAGAGCTAAAACTTAAGTATAAAGCTTCCGGATCTCTTCTGCTCATCGCAACAGAATGTCCATGGCCAAACCATTTACCGATGACCCATGGATAACGAATGATCTCACCGATTTGATGCGGGACCCAACTTTCGGATCTATCCTCATCTGAAACTTTTACTGCACAAACTAATTCTATTCTAGCGTAGTTTTCGTAATCTTTTCTGTATAATTCAACGGAAGGAAGATTTTGCGCACTCATTCCTACGGTAGAATATACATAAACACCTGGCATATTCTTAGGAGCGAATCTTACGATCCCTAGTTGTGGATATTTTCCGCCATCTGCAGACCAATACTTATCATGTTTACCAAATACATATTCTAGATATGCAAGTCTGGACTCTTGTATATTCTTCCAAACCCCTTTGGTAGATCTGTATTCCCAAAAATTTCTGTCTTGGTTGATACGATCAGGAATTACTCCGTATTCCGTATTACCTAATGGATAAGCGGTAATTGTATCCATTTTTGCAAATTTAGAATATCCATGAAATCCTTTGATACCTGACCAAGGAGGAAGATATGCAATCAGTTCTTCTTTATAAAATAAGGAGACTCCGTTTCCTTCTTCCGACCAGATAAAATGGATCTCTTTGGGATCGAATTCAGGTTGGCCCTTAGGATCAGTAACTTCTTCTTCCGTTAAGAATGGTGCAAGGCCTGATCTTAGATCTAGATCGGTTCTTGTTTTAGGTGCATCGATTCGATTGCATATCCAAACGGATTTAATCGCGAAGTCAGGACTTTCTTCTGCTTGTAGATAAAGATAAACAGTTCTTCCGTCGTCTTCTAAATACGCGGTTAAGGATCCGTAAGGATTTGCTTCTTGGTATAAAATATTAGGTTCAGCAGTTTGATTCATTTAATAGGAATGTCCACGATCCGGGAATTAAATTCGTCCAGACGGTGCTGGATCTTCTTCTCCATATCTTTTTCAAAAAGAATATCAGGAAAATAGGCGCTAGCATTTAGAAGTCCTGTTAACTCCACCTGATTCCATTTTTGGTAGGTCCTTAAACTGTCCCAAACCAGTACGGGAATACGCTCCCCTTCTTTTTTACATTTAACGAAGGTATCTATCGCTTTGATAGGTGTGAGTAATTTGTTCTTCATAGAAGTTGAAATCCGCCCAAGGCCATTATCCCTGGTATCCGGAAGGATTCAAGTCGGTTCCAACATTAACGAGGCGAGAAAAACGAAGGCCGGGGCATCCTTTCGCCCGGCGCTTGGACCGTAGGTTAACGGTGAAGGAAGTTACGTAAAGGTTCTACAAAAACCTTCTCTCGGGTCTTTCTTTCCTTATATTGTTCGAAAAGAATCAAGAAAAGGGCCGTTGCTAAAAACATCGTTTCCATATTAATTTCGACGGACATAAATACGGAATCCCACCTCGTTTGAGCGAGGTTTTTGGAAAAAAATTTCTTAAAATCGAAAATCTACCCCTGGAGGCAGGGTAGAATATGTTCACGATAGCGCTTCTTTTGCAGCGTCCTTAAGCCTTTTGATCAGTCTAGATCTGAGCTTGTCCGGAATTTTAGCGGAGATCTCTAAGGTCTGAACGAATATTTCGGCGGCCAAATCCACCATTTCGCTCATCTTAACGTCGTTATCTCTGGGGATACGTACGCTTTTTGTCCCGGTAGAAGAGGATTTTGCCCGTTTAACTACCTTCTTTTTAGGTGAGGGTTTCTTTTTCTTTTTTTGGACCATTGTTAGTGAGTGCGTCGGGTCCGTACCTTATCTTCTCCCGATTGGTATTCTACTCGGATTTTATTCCTTTTCTAAAAAAATTCCGAGTACTCTGTAGCTATCTATATGATCCATAGAGAGGCTTTTACTTCCTGATCTGTCTGAAATAGGTCTTTCTGTGGAGATTAAAACTTCTTCTCCCCTTTGCCATTTGCCTTCCGTTTCGGAGACATAGAAAAATTTGGAATATTTACGTAAGTCTAAACATTCTTCCACCGTTTCCCAATGCGCGGAAAGGGAACGGGCCACTTCAGTATGTTTGGAATCAGGCACTAAGATCCTTTCTTTCCCAAGGAAGGTCCTAACTTCTCCAGTTCGAATGTTCTCCGCAGTGATAAACAAGAATATCGTCCCCTTCACAAAGATCAAATCACGGAAACGGTTCTCGCATTTTCTTTTCAGATATCCCGTGTATCCGGGGTTAGACAGTCTCAAGTATTAGACTGAAATTTTGACTGTCTTGTTTTCAGAACATTTAGAACCGAAGCCACTTTCACTTTCCGAGAAAAAATCTGACGGAATGGAATCGGAACGTACTTCAAATTCGGAAATTTTTTTCCAAAAACAAAGTAAAAGTTTTTCTTCTTAAAACAATTCTAATCAATTTATTTTCAGGTTTCTGCGGAGAATATTAGAAAAAATCTATTTAGTTTTGCAAGACGAACGATCGATTTATAAAAGTAAAGCCTTCCATCTTCGGCCTTCTTTTTCTATTTTTACCCGAGTTCTGTCGTATTGCAATTCGTCCCCGGACTTACGAATCGTCCCATCCTTCTCATGGATGTTTGCAAGAACGAAACGATTTTCTGCCAACTTGATCAGAGCTAAAGAATAAGGAGGCTTCCAAGAAAATCCTGGATTCATATTTACTGTTGTAGCAGACCAAACTATACCTTCTTCACCAATATCCGCGCCGGGCTTGTTTAAAGTAAGAGGAGAAAGTTCTGGAGGTCTGGACTTTCTATCGCTTGAAGGACGTTCCGATGAGAATAACGCAATAGAATTGATACTATCTATTCCACCATTCCCTCCCAAAAGTGATACCTTGGGAGAATGTGCTGGAACTTTTCCACAATCCGCGACCTGGGCATATAGCCCGTATTGCACAGCTATATCTACAAGACCTGTAGCGGCAGAGATAGACATTGCAGCTTGGTAGTTTAGAATTCCACCCATCTGATTGATAGGGACCTGCTTTCCATTAGAAATTTTTAATGAAGAATTTTTGAGAGCATTAACGACTTCTTTTTTGCCCAATTTAAAATATTGAGCAGACTGTTGGATCACCTGTCCTGGAAAACAATCGTAGATCCAAGCATAGTCGACTTCTTCTCTTTGGTAACCGGATTGTGCAAAAAGTCTTTCGGCGGAATTTCTAGAAGGAGAATCAAATCCACCTTTCAAAATGAAATATTCACTATGAGCCGCATGAGAAGCTCCCACAAGATGTAAAGGTTTTAGATCTTTTCGGATCAGACCTTTTGATTTCCATTCTTCTGCTTTTTTTTCGGATACTAAGATGGTAGCAAATCCATGATCTGTTACGATTGCAATCATTGGAGTTGGGTAAGGATCAGAGATAGGACGAGACATTTGTTTTTCTGTAATCTCTTGCCCATAATAGAATGCTCTTGGATTCCCAATCGCATTGGATCTGAATTTTTGAGTAATCTCTTTTAGATCGTCTAAGCTGATCCCGTCTTCGAACATCATTCTTTTCATCATGAGTCCGTACATTGCAATGAGGGTGGCACCATTATCTAATTCGAATTCAGGATGACATACCGTTTCGTTTACCATCTTTAGATCGGAAACTTGACGAAATGCTGATTTAGGAATATCCGCAGCTGCAACTAATACGACAGCATCAGGATTATCTACTAAGATAGTCCTTGCTTGTCCGATTGCTCCAGTAACACTCGCACCCCCCAAGTCAATCACATGGGCTTTCATTCCGGTGTATCCTAGTTCATTAGCGATACGAACTGTATGTCCATAACCTCCCTTTCCTAAAGAGGCCGCTTCTATACTTACAAAGTCAGTGATCTCAGAAGATAATGTTTCATTCTTCATTCCAAGAAAATCCAAAAGTGTACTTATGGATTTTTTATAATGTTGAAAAACTTTTTGAGACCCGCTCCACGATTTATATTCTTCTTCCGAAAAATCTTTGGTAGTACTGTCAGCGACTCCTAATAGAACGGGAAAACTCATGTATAACTCCTGAAAATTCTAAGCTTGGGCAGAAGGAGGTAGAACTTTACATTCTCCCTTGCCGATGATTTCTTTTTTTTGATTGGTCCACTCTATGTTCATGGAGACAGCTTTCAGTCTTGGGATTTTTTCTTTCACCGTGACTGTGCAAGTAATCGTATCTCCGGGATACACAGGTTTGCGGAACTTTGTTAATGTTTCTAAAGCGACTGTACCTAACCCGGGAAGTTTCATCCCGAGTACAGGAGCTAATAGAGAAGCTGCAAGCCCACCATGAGCGATCCTTGTTCCGAACGCTGTGGTCTTTGCATATTCTTCGTCCACATGCAGGGGATTAAAATCCCCGCTGATCCCTGCGAACAGATAGATATCTGTTTCAGTAATCGTTTTTGTGAAACTTCCCTTATCTCCTATTTGTATTTCGTCGTAAGTCTTTCCTCTTTCGTACATTCCGATTTCCTTATTCTTTTTTGTGGATTAAGCTAGCTCTAACTGTGCGCCTAAGACCCCGTTTTTCAGGAACTCTACACAATCAGCCACTTCTTTTTCCACAGAAGGAAGTTCGGAGAAAAGTCTCATCAGATTTTTAGTTTTTTCTGCATCCAGTTCTTTTAAGAAATGTACACTTTTGAAAAATCTACAACCAGCGTAGAAGGTAAGTATTTTTAGATCTCTTTGTCTATCTTCCGATTTGTATTCTGAAGTAGAATTTGCAGTGTCCCAGAATCCTAATTGAACAGTGGTGACGAATACTGCAAGGTCAGCAAATCCGAATTCTAAAGCTTGTTTTTTCTTTCTATCAGAATGTTCTCCCGCTGCTTTGAGTAATTCTTTTGCCGCAGTAAGAACTTTTTCTTCAGGAGTATTTGCCAGAATTTTTTCAGCCTTAGCTCTGATATCTTCTGGTTGGGATTGTTCTAAAACTCCCATCAACTTTTCGAAACCTTTGTAGGTAGAAGAGATAATACTTTTTTGAACTTCAGTAGTTCCCCCACCGATTGTGCCAAGTCTGACGTCTCTGTATTGGCGACTTACATGACATTCTCTCATGTAACCCATTCCGCCGTGGATCTGAACTGCGTCGCTCGCTACCTCTTCTGCGGTTTCTGTAACAAACACTTTTAATGCAGAACTCTCAAATGGAAGGCTCGCTGTTGGATCTTGGTCTTTCTTATTTGCTACGAAATAGATCAATCTTCTGGAAGCACATAGATACGCCCAGTTACGTGCGATCTTCTCTTGTACTCCAAAAAAGGATAAAATCGGTTTTCCGAATTGATGGCGCTTCCATGCATAATCCAAAGAAAGTTCCAATCCAAATTCCATTCCGCCTGGAACTGCTGCGACAAGAACTGTCCTTTCCCATTCCAGAGTTCCCTTTCCTATACGAACGAAACCGGAATTTAAAGGCCCTAAAAGATTTTCATCAGGCACGAACATATCTTGAAAAGAAAGTTCCGCAGTCATGGAAGTGTTATGCCCTAACTTCTTAAGAACTTTACTTATATGAAATCCTTTCATATGAGACTCTACTATGAATGCGGAAACTCCCATTGGTCCTCTGGACTTAGTTGTTCTCGCCATTACGATGAACACTTGTCCGTTCGGTCCATTTGTGATAAATAATTTGCTTCCGTTTAGAATAAAACCTCCATCCACTTTGGTTGCGAATGTGTTCATTGCAGCTGCGTCTGAACCAGAATCAGGTTCAGTTAATGCAAGACCTGCAATCCATTCTCCCGATGCGAGTTTAGGAAGGTATTTTTTCTTTTGAGCCTCTGTTCCTTGGAAAAGAATAGGAAGAGTCCCGATGATCATATGGGCTCCCCAAGAAAGTCCGAATCCTCCATCTAGAGAACCAGCGTTAAACGCTTCTTGAGCGATACAACATTGAAGACAAGTTCCACCTTGGCCTCCAAATTCTTCCGGAACAGGAATGCCGAGTAGGCCCATATTTCCCATTTCCTTCCAGATATCGTCTCCCCATACGCCGTGTTCGTCTCTATCTTCTACCGAAGGTAATACTCTTTCTTTTGCAAAGTCCTTTACGGTTTCGTAAAATTCCAGGTCGGAGGACGTTAAATACGGATTTAAAAACATGTTCTTTCTCCCAATCCGATTCTAATTTTTGGTTAGATCGGAAACTTCTTTTTTAAAACTTTCTAATATTTCGTTTCTTTTTATCTTTAAGGTCCTAGTCATTTCCTTGTCCGGATCAAAAGGTCTTGGAATGACATAAAACGCATTTTGAGGGATCAGTTCGAAAGCTTTGAATCCTGTTTTACGGGATATTCTATCCGAAACTTCCTTCTTAAAGATCTCTCTAATTTTAGGATGAGAATTCCAAACATTCGCATCCTCAGGTAGATCAGGAAACTCAGCCTTCAATCTTTCGAAATCCGGAACGATCAAGACCACCAAATGTTTTGCCTCATGACCAGTAACCATAACTTGGTTCACATAAGGAGAATTTAAAAGTTGGTCCTCAATAGGAACAGGCTCCACATTTTCTCCTCCGGCAAGCACTATAGTATCCTTTGCTCTTCCTGCAAATACCAATTCGCCTCTATAATTGAAACGCATGATATCTCCGGTATCAAAGAATCCATTTTTATCGAAAACAACATCGTTCAATTCAGGACGTTTGTAATATCCCATAAGAACCTGTTTGGATTTTACCCAGAGACTTCCTTTTCCTCCTTGAGGAACAAGATTCCCATGTTCATCTTTTAAGATACATTCATATCCTTGTATCGGAGTTCCAACAGTTCCGGGAGAAGGTTGTTTAGGTTTACGAATGGAAAGGACTGCAGAAGTTTCCGTCATTCCGTATCCTTCCAAAACGATTAACCCGATAGAAGATAAAAATTTATCCACTACCGACGGAAGTGCACTTCCCGCAGAAACGGAAACTCTTAACTTTCCACCAAGAGCACTGTGGATCGGTTTAAATACCAAAAGTGCAAGTAACTTGAGAGGAGATAATAATATAAGAAAGACCAAAGAAGATACTTTAGCGAAGGTCCAAACGATAAAATTCGGTTTTTCTATCCTGAAATCATAACCGAATAAAACTCCTTTTTGAACAGCCCAAAGATTTCCTATCTTCAAACAGAAATTGAATACTCCCTTTTTTAAACCGGATTCCTTGGAGACCTTATTCATAATTCCATTATATAAGGATTCCCAAATTCTTGGAACGGAAGGGAATAGCGTAGGTTGAAATTCCTTAAGATCTTCTTTTAAGTTGCTGATATTAGAAACCAGAAACCCTGCGCCTAATTCTAAGATACAATATTCGATCGCTCTTTCAAACGCATGCCAAGGAGGAAGAAGACTTACACCGGAATCCGCAGAAGTTAATTGAACAAACCCGATCACTTTTTCCACAGCGGAGATCCAACCTGTTTGGGTGAGCATCACTCCTTTAGGAGCGCCGGTGGTTCCGGATGTATAGATCAAAGTAGCAAGTTCATCCGGAGATTTCTCTCTGAGTCTTTTGCGAACAATATCAGGATCTTTTGAAAGATTCGATTTTCCTTTTTCTATCAGGCCTTGGATCGTATCAGCTCCGGATTTCAGATCGCCAATATCATCTTCGATCACAAAAACTTTTTTTAGACTAGGAAGTTTGGAACCTAGGTTGATCAACCTTTGTTTGTCTTTTTCTTTTTGAACGATCGCGTATTTGCTTTCAGAATGATTAACAATATATAATATATCTTCGTCTACTACATCGGTTCCTCTTGGAACGGAAACAGCGCCTGCGGAGATGATCGCAATATCACCTATGATCCAGTTCTGACTAGAGTCACAAAGATATAAGATCTTATCGTCTTTTTGGACTCCCTCTTCGATCAGACCTGCAATTAAAGAATCTGTTAAGGACTTCATTTCCGAAAAAGTCCTTCCTTTAATTCCATCTTTGGTTCTACGGGAAAAACTTTCCTTATTCGGAAATTTAGATGCCGTCTTTTCTAGCATATCGTAAAAATATTTTTGATCAGTTTCCAAGAACTCCCCCTGAGAACACTATAAACTAGGATTTTTTCCCTACGGCGGAAACACTACGTTGAAGGACCTATGCTTCAATCGATTTTTATTTAGATTAAAAAAACTGAAATGTGTTGAACAATCGTTCACATATTATACGGCCGTTATTCAAATTTTTTGATTAACTACGTTCGTTTCAAAACGAGTTAAACAATCTTTGCATAAGCAGTCTTCATACATTTCTCTTATATTTTTCAAAGCTTCCACATCTAAACGAATATCGAAACACCAACAAGTTCCTTGGTCCACTCCGCATTCTAAAATGCTTGAACATTGAGGGCATTTCTTTTGCGTCATAGTTCTATAGTAATGAAAGGGAGGAATTTTCAATCCTTTAGCGATATTGATATAAAAAGAGAGAAGGTAATAAAACTATACGCGACGTATAAGTTTGTGAGAAGGCTTTTAAATCTTGATCCCGTTTTGTTTTAGAATTTTTAAAAACTCATCCTCGGAAACAACCTGTACTCCTAACTCTTGAGCCTTGTCCAATTTCGAACCGGCGCCCGGTCCTGCCAGCAGGTGAGTCGTTTTAGAAGAAATAGATCCTACTTTTTTCCCGCCATAATAAACAACCAGATCCATTGCCTTATCTCTAGGTTGGAAGTTTTCAAAGGAGCCGGACACACACCAGCTTTGTCCTGCAAATGGTTGTTTATCCGATTTTTCTATCGGGTCCGCCTTCATCTTGAGTCCGGCTTTTTTCAGACGATCAATAAGAGAAAGAATTCTTTTATCAGTGAAATTCTCTTGGATCGCTTCAATTGTAGAAGGTCCTATACCCGGAATTTCCAAAACATTTTCCAGCTTCTTAGGATTTTTGGCCACAGAGATAATAGAATCGATCGTATCATATCCGTTCTCTGTCAGAAGTTCCGACACTTTAGGACCAATCTCTCTCAAACCTAAAGAAGAAAGTACAAATCTAAAATCTTTCTTCTTTGATTCTTCAATTCCCTTTAAAATGATAGATACGCTTTTTTCTCCGTATCCTTCCTCTTCCATTAACTTTTCTTTATGTTTATTAAGAGAATAAAGATCTGCGATATCTTTGATATACTTTTGATCGTATAAAAATTCTACCTGCTTTTCTCCCAAGCCTTCTATATCCATTTGTTTTCGAGAACAATAGAATATAATTCCGTTCTTAACTCGATCAGGACATTCAGGATTCGGACAAAAATAATCTACGGAGTCTTGTTTCTTTTCCGTTTTAGTGCTGCAGCAAGGACAACGAAGTGGGATCTTAAAAACTTCCTTTCCTGGAGTGACAACTTCTTCCACTGCAGGAATGATTTCCCCTCTTTTGGAAATTCTTACGATTGCTCCGATCCCAACCCCTAACTCATCTATATAATCTTGGTTATGCAAAGTTGCGAATGTAACTGTGGTTCCCGCCAAACTGATCGGTTCAATTTGAGCTCTTGGAGTGATTTTTCCCGTTCTTCCCACTGCATAATCAATGCCCACAATCTTACTTTCTTTCATCAAAGCATCGAATTTATAAGCACGAGCCCAACGAGGAGAATGAGACGTATAACCTAAAGCTTCTCTTTTAGAAAGATCGTTTAGTTTGATCACGAGTCCGTCCGTAGGAAATCCAATATTCTCTTTTTTCTTCTTAAAGTCTTTGATCGCTGCAGGGATCTCAGAACCTTTTAGTAATTTAGTATCCGGTGGAAGAGGGAATTTCAGATCTTCTGCCTTCTTCATTACTTCTTGGTGAGTCTTGAATTTTACTTTGGAACCTGGAAAAAATGCGTCGTAAGTGAATATTCTAAGTGGTCGCTTTGCTACATCTGAAGAATTTTTCTGCTTCAAAGAACCAGAAGATAGATTTCGAGGGTTTGCATATTTTCCTTCGGAAGCTTCGTTAAATTCATCGAAATCGGAGAAAGTCATATAAACTTCTCCTCTTAAATAAATAGAAACAGTTTCCGACAACCTGAGTGGAATAGATCGAATGGTTCGGATATTTTCTGTAACATCATCTCCGATCCCTCCTGTACCTCTGGTTACACCATTAGCAAGAATTCCATTTTCATAATATAGCATGAGGGAAGCGCCGTCTATCTTCCATTCGACAGAATAGAGCTCGTCGGATCCCGTTTTCTGGATCCATTCCATTAACTCTTCTTCATTATAAGTGTTCTCCAAAGAAAGAACCGGGAGCTTATGAGTAAACTTCTCGAAGTCTTTGTCTAGATCGGAACCAACACTCAAAGTCGGGCTAGCAGGGTCCGCCAATTTAGGGAACGCTTCTTCGAAAGCTTGGAGCCTTTTAAACATTTGATCAAAGTCATAATCAGATATCTTAGGAGTGTTCTTAACGTAGTATAAATATTGGTGATGGCGAAGCTGCTCTTCCAGAGAGCGCATTTCCTTTGCGGCCTGCTTAGGATCCTTTGGCAGATCTATAGAAACTTTTTTAGATACTTCGATTGGCTCCGCTTTTTTAGCGGAGGTTTTTTTAGCCGGGACTTTTTTAGGCATAGTCGATTATATAAAATTAATATTGGCCGAAACCTACTTTCATATAATCCATAGGATCGGTGCGGTTCGATTCTCCGATCCATACTTCATAATGAAGGTGAGGACCAGTTACGTTTCCTGTGGCTCCCACAGTAGCAATCCTCTGCCCTTTATGGACATATTCACCTTCTCTCACTTTTAAGGAAGTACAGTGACCATACAAACTATAGTATCCGTTTGCATGAGCGATCACAATATGATTTCCGTATCCTCTGTTGGAGTAAATTGCTCTGTAAACTCTTCCGTCTCCGGTGGCCGCGATATCCGTTCCAGGGACGTTTGCTAAGTCCACTCCGTCATGGAATTCCATGTACCCAAAAGTAGGGGACCTTCTCATTCCATAATAAGAAGTTAAATTATAAGATAATAATGGTTCTCCGAATGGGAGAGAATTCATGATGCCGTATCTGGAATCCAAAAAGTTAAATACAGAATCCACAAGAGCCTTATTCTTTTCCATAGAAACTCTTACTGCGCGATATCCATAAATTTCAGAAAGATAAGATCTTCCGAGCATTAGATCCTTATCTACTGCCTCTTCTACCTTTAATTCAGTAGCAGCTAAGTCCTCTGAGTCTGACTCATCAGGAAGTTTAAGCAACTCATCCGACTCGCCATCAATCAAAGAATGAACTTCTTGTAAATTTTCGTTCAGACTCGCGAAATCGTCCCGGATATCTCCTAACTTTTCGCTGTATTCGATATACTCATCGAAATATTTTCCGTAAACGGAAGCGAGTGCGTTGATCTGGATCCTGGTATTATTATAACGAACGATTCCTAAAACTGCGATCCCAACGATTGCAAACAATAATCCTACTAAGAAGAAGATTGTGAAGATAGAAATTTGGAAGTGAAATGACTTATCGAATCCATGAGGGATTAAAAGAACCGTCAGCCTTTGGTGACCTTTTTCTTTTACCTGGTCGATGCGTTTTTTTATCATCTTTTCCATGGTCGAAATCCCTCTGGTAGAAGGATTCCGGCCGGGAAAGATAGGGTCAAGTGGAAACTATGTTTAATAGAATTCCATACTTCGGTCTTAATGTGACTAAAGGTTCCATAACGACAGGATGATCCGAAACCGTTTGGAATTTGTAGTTTTTGACCAACATTGCAAGTATCAGTGTAGCTTCCGTTAATGCAAAAATATTACCGATACAGATCCTTGGTCCTCCTCCAAATGGAAGATATGCATATTTAGGTCTATCTGCAGATCTTTCTTCATCAAAACGATCCGGATCAAACTTGTCAGGATTTTCCCAAAAATCTGGATTTCGATGAATATTAAAAATACAGATGGAGATATTAGTTCCGGTCTCCACATCATAACCACCAATTTGGTCAGGACCCATTGCAGTCCTTTCGATCACCCAAGCAGGAGGATATAATCTCAAAACCTCATCCAATACTTTGCGAGTGTATGTCAATTTTTGAACATCTTCCAAACTAGGAGTCTTATCTCCCAAAACTCTATTTGCTTCTTCTCTTACTTTTTCACAAATATCAGAATGTTTAGATAGAAGATAAAATCCCCAAGACAATGCATTTGCAGTTGTTTCATGTCCCGCAAGAAGAAGTGTAATTGCCTCGTCTCGAACTTGACTTTCACTCATAGTTTCGCCTGTTTCTTCGTCTCGAACTTCCAGAAGCATAGAGATCAAATCGTTCGAAGGATTTTTTTTACGTTCTGCAATTAACTCATCTACTACAGAATGCATATCTTTCAAGGCGCGTTTGAGTTTTAAATTTTCAGGAGTAGGCCAACTGAAAGGAAATGGAAAAATACGAGTGATTCTTTTAGTGACCAACTCAAGTGCGATCTTTAAAGAATGTTCTATCCTGGCAGCGTAACTTTCTACTTCAGTTCTGAATAAAGTTCTGCCTACGATTGCAAACGTTAGTCGCATCATTTCTTTAGAAATATCTAAGCTCGAAATCTTCTTCCAATTTTCGGAAGTTTTTTCGGTTTCTTGGGCCATGATCTCTACGAACTCAGAGATCCTTTGCTTATGGAAAGAAGGTTGGATAAGTTTTCTCTGCTTCTTCCAAAATTCTCCTTCACTATTCAGTAAACCTTTACCTAAGATCCTACCGAGCTCCTTATAAAAAACTCCCTTATGATAGTTCTGGTTGTTCTCTTGAAGGACTCTTTTGATATCTTCCGGCTGTGTGATTAAATGAAACACAACCTGTCTTAATCCGAATCGTGCTGAATTTCCGAATTTGGACTGCATCAATTGGAAAAATCCGATCGGATCTTTTGCCAATTTAGAAACGTAAGGAAGTGCCCGGATTCCGAAAACTCCAGGAGGAAGATTCGGTTTATTTTTTTTGGTGCGACCTGAAGTCGGTTCGTGCAAGGAAAACAAGAGTGTACTCCTAGTCCAAGAAGGACATTTGGATTAGTTTCACCCAACCAATCCTTGCCGCAATTCTATGTAACAACCGCTATATTAGCAAGCTGAGTTTGTATTTATTTTTAAAAACCTATCTGCGTTCGAAAGAAGTTTCGATCAACGCATCCATATCCATTAAGGAAGAAGAAGGTACAGTGGAAGAACTAGTATCCTCCTGATTCAAATCAGGAGTTTGCATACTAGTCTCCGCATCCTCGAAAGTTCCTTCGATCTGCTCTTCTATCAAGACCTGCCAGTCTCCGGATTCGGATTCTCCCTCAGGCTGAAAATAAAAAGAAGATAGACCAAGACCTACGATAACAAGTCCGCTAAACGAGAAGATGAAAAATCGCTTAAAGCTAGCGATCTTGCGCCTTCTCATTATCTTTGCAGAGATATTATCACTCCATTCGTAACTTTCTAAACGACGGAAAATCTCTTGGTCTAACTTTTCTTTGTTTCTATCTTCCATTTCCGATTATCTCAGGTCTCTTGAAAAAATAACTTCTTTAGCATTTGTTTGCCTCGGAAAGATCGGGATTTAACTGTTCCTTCCGGAATTCCCAATTTCTCTGCAATCTGTTGCTCTTTATATCCTTCGGAAACTAATGCAAGCACAGACTTGTATTTCCAAGGAAGATTGGAGATCAGATCCTGTAATTCGATATCCATTCCAGAATCAGCATATTCTTCTCTTGGGTTTAGAATAGAATCTTGAGTAGCTTTTTCCTTCAGCTTCATCGCAAGGTTTGCCTGGCGCATACGCTTCTGGTTCATTCTCAAGGACTCATTCCTTGCAATTGTATACAACCAAGTACTATGGGAAGAATCTCCCCTGAACTTATTAGCTGCTAAACTTTTATAAGCACGGATATAAGTTTCTTGAACAACATCATCGATGGTATCGTAAAACTCTTCGTATAAATTCTTTTTAATCGCGGAGAGTACGATATGTTTCGTACTGTCTATTAGTCCGGCAAATTCTCTTTGGTCCATTTTAGTTTCCTTATCTCAGGATGCCCGGCACAGGCAAAATTATTCTCTCGGGAACAAACAGATTCAAGGGGAACCCTGGAGCTTCCCTATGCTCCTCGGGTAGGGTAACTATTTCCCTTTCCTTTCCCCTCTTTTTTTGCTCTGAGGATAAAACCCTTTCGATCGCGAGCCGATGCGCGATTTGATTCATCCGGATTTCGGATGTATACTTTGCAATCGCGTTAACGAGAAGTCGAACTTTGATCAGGTCAGGATTTTCATCCATTAATACCAGTTCGAGTTCGACTTGTTTCGGAGATAATCTACGAAGCCATCTTTCATGCTCGTTTTTATATCTCCGGTTCAGCTCAGCGATACGTTCGAGTTGGGTGTCTGTAAGAATATAACGATTTTTAAATGAATCTAGGTCACCGAAAACTACTCCGGCTGCTCTTTCATTACGGTAGAAGGAGACGGTGCGAATAGGTCGGGCAGTATGAAAACTAGTTTTAGTATCTTCTGAGAAAAGATACGCCGGCGTGAGGAACACACCGGCCAGAGCAACTCTGACGAATGAATTCAGGAGATTCATGAGTCTTACTCGGTTCATAACCTAGTGTATCCTAAGACCCCAAGGTAGCCGCCATGTTTCCAAATATCGATCTAAATTTTTGGTCCGGAGAAAAAAGAAATCCTGTATCCCGTAAAGAGAACATAATTTGGGGGAAAATCGAGATTTTGGGGAAAATTCCTTTTCCAGAACCGGATCTTTGGCATATTCTCCCCTTAAAGTACTATGGACTTTGGACTAAAAAACCAGGAAATCCAGAAAACTCCCGGAGCCTTTTCCAGAGGAAGGATGAGACTTGCGGTTTTACTCGCCGTCGCCATATGCATTGGCATCCCTGCTTCCATAGATCTCTCTATCGAATGGGATTACGAAAACAGAAGTATTCATGCGGGAAATTATCGCTCTCTCAAACCTGCGACAGTTGCAATTGTTCCGGGCGCTTCCGTTTATAAAGGAATTCCTTCTCCCGTTTTGCAGGACCGTTTAGATTGCGCGATAGAACTTTATAAACAGGGGAAGGTCCGTAAAATTCTTCTCTCAGGTGATAACGGAACCAGCTATTACAATGAAGTAAAACCGATGCTGTTGTACGTTTTAGAAAGAGGAGTCGATGAAAAAGACGTGTTCGTAGATCATGCAGGTTTTAGAACCCTGGATACTTTGGTAAGAGCAAAGGAAATTTTCCAAGTTAAGGACGCGATCTTCGTGAGCCAAAGATTTCACCAACCTAGAGCTGCTTTCATTTCTAAAAAAATAGGATTAGATCTACAATCTTATGAATCGGATAGAAGGATCTATATTAGCGGACCCACAAGTAGATTCAGAGAATTTTTTGCAAGAACCTTGGCCTGGATCGATATGAACCTGACTAATACTGCCCCAAAATATTTGGGGAAACCGTTTCCTATAGAAGGAAGCGGAGTCAAAACCTGGAAGGGTTCCGTAATTTAAGAAGAATATTCTGTTTTTCGAATATGCTCGAAAATTTCTCTGACTGATTCTTTTACTGAAATTCCAGGAGCCCATCCTAAAGATTTTAATTTAGAATTATTTCCCAGAGATCTTTTCATTTCTGCAGGTCTCAATCTTGCGGGATCTTGTTTAGAAACTAATTTAGAATCCGCAAATTCTAAGATCCATTGTAAGACTTGAGAGATGGAAGTCTCGGCGCCAGAACATATATTATAAACTTCTCCGTTTATTCCTTTGTTTGCTAGAAGAATATAAGCTTTCACTACATCAGTGACATGCAAGAAGTCTCGTGTTGGAGTTAAATCCCCTACTAAAATTTCGGAAGAAACGTTTTTGGAAATATTCTCCAATACCTGTTTGCAAAAATTCGGGACCACAAAGTTAGGATTCTGCCCAACACCTATATGATTGAAAGGTCTTGCGATCACAGTTTCTATATTTTGATAAGAACGAGAATACTGAAGACAATATGTTTCTGCAGCAAGTTTGGAAGAAGCATATGGATTCACAGGACTTGGGAGAAGATTCTCTGAAACTGGAAGTTGTTCTTCTTTTATATTTCCATATACTTCAGAAGAAGATATATAGACTAGTTTCACTTTTTTACCGGAACGTTTAAAACATTCTAAAATATTCAATGTGCCTGCCACATTGATCAGTAATGTTTCTTCCGGATTTTCGATTGATCTAGGAACGAATGTTTGTCCTGCTAAATGGAATAATACATCTGGTGAATAGGACTCGAATACTTGTTGGAGAGATTGGATATCCCTGATATCACAAACCTTATAAGGAAAGGAAAACTCCGTATTTTTAGGATTCATTCCCAGGCCCAGAAGTTCGGACTCTGATTTTTGTGTAAGTTCTCGGACCAGATAAGATCCTACAAAACCTTCCGCTCCTGTGACCAAGTATTTCATGTTTGTTATGATAAATCGAAGTAAAAATACGATTGTTTTGTCGAATAAGAAAAAAACAATCGAATAAAAGTCCGGGCTCCCATGGAAGAAAGATCTTCAGATATTATAGAAATCAAGGACAGCTCGATCAATGTCCGCGAGCTCATGGAAGAAATAGAATCCAGGCTTGCCAGAAGACCAGTTTCCAAGGAAGAATTAGAACGTCTTTCTCGTTGGAAGTTTTCTCCTCAGTCCCCTGAAGGATACAGAGAATTTGACGCTGCAGAAACAGCTCATTTATTCGAAAAAGGGATCTCCCCTCCTAAGTTCACCAATCCTAAATTTAAGTACATCCGAGGCCCGATCCGTTGGTTGTTCATCAAACTGATCGAGTTGTATGCGTTTCTAGATAAAAAACTTTCTGAAAACAGAACTCGCGCATTCTACAGTGTTTTGAATGAATTGATTCTCTTAAGAGGAGATCATGAAAAATTAAAACGTAAGTTTGAAAAATTCTATAATGAGTTTGTAGAGCTAAATTATACTCTTAAAAAAGAGATCAGTCCCGAATTCGTTTGGTCCAACGAGTTTTTATACGAAGAAGAAACTCTAGAAGAAAGTGAGACTCTCATTCTTTCCAGATTGAATCCTGGAGATTCAGTTCTTGCGATCAATCCTGAATGGGGAAAATTTCTAAAACAACTCTTAAAGGCGCAGATAGAATTCAAAGCTGTCACTTGGAATAAATCCCAGTATTCTTATATCAAAGAAAATATAACGAACTCAGTGTCCCTTCTATCCTTTGAAGAAGTTCTACCCGAGTCCCCTCTTCCTTCTAAAATTATTTCCAATACCAATCTATGTCTTTTGCCAAATTGGGTTTTAGAAAAACTTTTCAAATCCTTAGCTTCTAAAACTTCAAGTGGGACAGAGTTCATTTTTAGATATTCCAATTATTCGAATAGAATGGTCTCTCCTTTTCAACCGATCCTCCTGACTCAGATCAGTGAGTCCGCATTCAGAGAGTTCTTACAAAAATTAGGTTTTAAGAATATAGTGGATACCAAAGCCGGAGACGGTTTTTCGGTGTTTAGTTTCAGAAAATGAACGCTTATCTCCATATTTCCGAATTTAGGGATAAGGACGGGATCGGGAACGATATCAAAGGTTTAAGAGAAGTTTTAAATTCTTCCGGTATCAAAACGGAGATCGTCTGCCAAAATGATCTGAGCGACGGCTCTATCAAAACTTTACAAACAGAAGAGCTTCGTAACGAAAGTAGTTTATCTTCGAATTCCATGCATATTTTAGAGTATGGAGGTTCCGGATATCCGATTGATTCTTTTCTGTCTTTTCCCGGCAGAAAATTTGTTCGTTATCAAAATATAACTCCTCCTAAGTTTTTCAAACCTTTCGTTTCTCAGGATATATTCAGAAGTTTCGAACTGGATTATAAAAAATCCATATTAGAATTACATAAACTAAAAAGATCCATAGAACGTTTTCTTCCCAGCTCCAAATATAGCGCCTCTAATTTGGAAGATCTCAACATAGTAAATTCAAGCGTTCTACCGATTGTTAGAAAGTACGGATGGAAGGGAGAAAAACGAAATCGTAAGAACGGTTATACTCTCGGTTATGTGGGAAGACTGGTCCCAAGCAAAAAGATAGAAGATATCCTGTTCTTAGCTTATTTTCTGAAAAGAATAGAACCTAAATACAGGATCTTACTGATCGGAAATGTTCCAAGTATTTTCGAGGATTATTTTACCAACTTAAAGCAGATGGCAAGAGAACTCGGGATCGGAGGAAACGTTCAATTCAGAATGGGGGTCCAAGATTCCGAACTACCCAGATTTTGGGAAGAGATGGATGCTTATATAAGCATGAGTGAACACGAAGGTTTCGGGATCCCTCTTGTAGAAGCATTGAGTTATGATATTCCAGTTTTTGCATACGCTTGCACTGCCGTTCCGGAAACGTTAAAGGATGCAGGATATCTTTTTCGAAAAAAAGATATAAGCAGTTTAGAAAAATTAGCAGAGTGGATCCATTTTATATTAGAATCCCAATCTTCCTCGCGCCCTGTGGATGGCCCTCATGCTTCTTCCAAAAGAAGAGAAGTATGTATGGATTATGATTCCATGCCTTACGGAAGAGTTTTAAAACAGATATTCACATTTAAAGAAACGGCCGCCTCATGATCTTCAGGAAAAGAGGAGTTCATCAATTCGCTGCCGGTTTTAATTTGGGGGATGCAATTTCCAATGAAATGAATTCCTTAAAATCCGTTTTTAAAAGGATAGGGTATTCTTCCGAAATTTATGCGGAAAATACCGGCCCAGGAACGGATGCATTTGTAAAAAAATATAAGGCATATTCTTCCAATAGCAAAGATATTATAGTTTATCACCATTCTATCCATTCGGATGTTTTGGAAACTGTTATAAAACCGAAGAATTCTAAAGTCCTAATATATCATAATGTAACTCCGGGTCATTTTTTCGAAAAATATGATCTAAAGCTTACGTATCTTCTCCGCAAAGGAAGAGAGGAATTAGAATCTTTAAGAAACAAATTCGATAAGGTATTTGCTGTTTCGGAATACAATAAGTCGGAGCTTGTGGATCTGGGTTTCGAAAATGTGGATGTTCTTCCAATCACTTACCAACTTCCGCAAGGAAGACAAAGTCCTAAGGAAAATTTTCCTAAGAATAGACCCAATATTCCCCGTTTCTTATTTGTAGGAAGGATTGCTCCGAACAAAAAGCAAGATGATCTCATCCGATTTGCATTCCATTACCTCAAGGCATATGGTCCTGAGTTCCAACTTTTTATGGTAGGTTTCAGTTCCAAAGAATTGTATCTATATAGAGAAGAATTGGAACGTATGCTCGATTTTTATAAATTGAGAAAGAATGTGATCATCACTGATTTTTTATCCGACGAAGAATTGAAATCTATGTATTTGAACTGCGATCTTTTCTTGTCCATGAGCGAGCACGAAGGTTTTTGTGTTCCGTTATTGGAAGCGATGGTGCATAATATTCCGATCCTTGCATTCGATGGTGGCGCGGTAGGGGAAACTCTTTCCGGTGCCGGGATCTTATTCAAAGAAAAAAGAATGGATATGATCGTGGAACTCGCCCACAAGATGGTTACAGATCGAGGCTGGAAAGACTTAATACTTGAGACCCAACAAAGACGATTATCTTCCTTTTCACAGATCAACGCAGAAACAGTATTGAGGCCGGTCCTTGCTAGACTCTCGTAGAAGATTAGCCGTAGTTACTCCAATTTTTTCGGATCATATCTCAGGTGGTTCCGAAAAATTAATCTATCAATATACTCTAATATTATCCAAGTTTTACGAGGTTACCGTTCTTGCGAGTCGCTCCCTCGATTATATCACTTGGAAAAACCAAATCCCGATTAAAGACTTAGAACCTGTGCTTCTCGGAAAAGATTTGGAGAAGAAGGTGAGTAGAGAATGGATAGAACCTGAGCCTGGAAACAGGATCCGAGTTTTAAGATTTTCCGTAGATAAAGAAAGGAATATCTCTAAATTTAATAGATTTTCGGACAAACTATTCCGAAATTCCGAACCGGGAAAAAGTATAAGTTCCCAAGAAGAAAAAGAAAGGATATGGGTCGATATGCAAGGCCCTTATTGCCCCGACTTGATCCAATACATTGAGACAAACGAAAGGGATTACGATGTATTCGTCTTCGTTTCTTATTTATATTACCCTATGGTTTATGGACTTCCTTTAGTCGCAAAGAAGTCTGTTGTAATTCCCACATTGCATGACGAACCTCCCGCAAAATTATCCGTATATTCCAATCTATTCAAAGACGACTCGGCTTATTGTTTCAATACTCCCGAAGAAAAAGATCTGTTTCATAAATTATACGGATACGAGCCAAGCCTTGGAAATGTGATCGGAATGCATTTGGAAATTCCGGAAGAAACGGAGAAGAGAACGCCTGAGAAAAAAAATCCCCAAGACTCATTCCAGTTCTTGTATGTGGGCAGGATAGATGAAGGAAAAGGAGTATTGGAAATGGCCCAATACTTTTCCGAATGGCAAAAAAGAAGCGGCCGAAACGACAAATTGCTTCTGGCAGGAAGAGGAGATTCCAAACTTCTACAAAGAATATCAAAGTTTTCTCATGTATCTCCTTTAGGTTTCGTAAGTGAAGAGGCAAAGGACGAGATCATCCGTTCTTCAGATATCCTGATCAACCCTTCTCCTATGGAAAGTTTTTCCATTATTATCATGGAGGCTTGGATCCGCAAAAAGGCAGTCTTAGTTAACGGAAGATCAGATGTTCTGAGAGGACATTGTCTCAGAAGTAATGGTGGTTTATATTATTCGGATCTAGACAGCTTTTGTGCAGTTGCAGAATACTTAGTAAATCATAGCAGAGAAAGAGAAGAGATGGGCTTAAACGGTAAAAGATACGTTCAAGCGAACTTCAATCCTGATATCGTGGAAAAAAAGATCGCCCATATCGTAGAAAGATGTATCAGAAGAAGATACTCCGAGTAAAATTTAGTCCCCGCCTAAAAACTTCAATCCGATCACCGATAATATCAAAGTAGAAAGGAAAAAGATCCTCCAAGTATTGATAGAATCTCCGAAGGAAAGAATTCCGATGATCACGGTTCCTGCAGCACCAATTCCGGTCCAAACTGCATACGCAGTTCCAAGAGAAATATTCTGAGTTGCCTTGTTCAGAAAGTAAAAACTTAAAACGGCGAATACAAAGAACCCGAGAGCATATCTCCAGTCCTTAAAACCGTCGGATAATTTCATACAAGTAGTAAATCCTACTTCGAAAAATCCTGCTAATACCAATAAAACCCAACTCATATATCTAAATACTCCTGCAAGATCTCGACCATTTTTTCATGCAATACTCCGTTAGACGCAATTAGACTGGTCACATACGGATGAAATGTATTGTTCGCATAAGTGCTTAACTTGCCGCCTGCCTCCTGAAGAATAGCTGCTGCTGCAGTCATATCCCAAGGTTTTAGATCTTCTTCCCAGAATGCATCGAACTTACCTTCGGCCACCCAGCAAATATCTAAACCTGCGGATCCAGTCCTTCTCACACCTCTGGATCTTAAGATGAATTTTTTCAAATTGAACATGAGTTGTTCTATCTTCTCTTCTCTATCATAAGGAAAACCTGTGCAAAGAAGAGCTTTTTTGATCTCTTTGGTTTCGGTTACTTTGATAGGAGTTTTATCTTTGAACGCACCTTCGCCCAACATTGCGTGGTATACATGTCCTAATGCCGGCATAGGAACGATACCCATCACTGCGGATTTATTTTCTAGATCTTCTAATCCTATACAACAGCAATAGAGAGGAATACGATGAGAATAATTTACGGTTCCATCCAAAGGATCTATGATCCATTTGAATTGTGAATTTCCTTCGTAGTTACTTCCTTCTTCTCCTAAGATATGATCATTCGGGAATGCTTTTCTGATCTCGGAGACGATCAATTCTTCGGAACCCTTGTCTGCGATCGTGACTAAGTCCGATTCTATATTCCCTTTAAAGGAAATTTGTAGATCTTCTCTTTCGTGAGTTTTTTTCAGGAACTCCGAAATAGTAGGGACGAAGTTGAGGAAATGTTGGTATCTTATTTTGATTTCGTTTTGGTAGCTCATTGGAGAAGTTTTTCAATTCTCCAGGGTACCCTCAGGATTGGAATCTAAAAAATCCGCCGCCTTCTTCTTATGTTCTTCTTTTACATACATGGATGCAGCTGCTAAAACAGCAGCGACTACTCCTGCGTCGTCTATATAACCTGCTCCAAATAAAATATCCGGGATTGCATCAAAAGGGGTAAGAAAATAAGCAAGTGCACCTGCAATCGTAAGTTTTGCTTTTAGGGGTGTAGAAGGATCCAACATCGCATAGTATAAAGCGATCGCATCCGCAAGGAAAGGAACCTTTCCCGCAACCTTCTTCACCTTAGGCCAAAAACCTTGTTTGATCTTTTCTATCTTATCTTCTTCCATAAGTATTACTTATTATATACGATCCGAATTCTGTTAAAAATTCTCCAAATTACTTTCGAAATTTTCGAATCTTTCGGGAGGATCTAAAACGATCTGCACTTCTGCCCCTGTAAAAGGATCCTTGAATTCTAACCAATAAGAAAGAAGTAAAAGTCCGTAGTTCTCAAAAAGTGCGGCATTTCTAGAATAAAGAAGGTCCCCAACCACAGGGCATCTTAAGCTCTGAAAATGGACTCTAATCTGATGAGTTCTTCCTGTCTCCAAATCAGCTTCGATTAAAGAGAACTTTCTACCGTTTTTGGAAACCGCAGTTTTTAAGATCCTGTAATGAGTAACTGAGGCTCTACCTTTTGTAGTCACAGTCATCTTCAATCTTTCTATCGGATGTCTCCCGATCGGCCTATCTATCGTACCTTCTCCTTCCGGAAGTGTGCCCTGAACCCAGGCAAGATATTTCTTGGTAATATTCCTTCTTCTAAACAACTCGGAAAGTTTTGCATGTGCTTGATCATTCTTAGCTACAATCATGATCCCTTCCGTCGGTTTGTCTAAACGATGCACGATACCAGGCCTTGATTCTCCTCCAATACTCGAAAGCTCCTTAAATTTGTAGAGAAGTCCGTTAACCAAAGTAGCAGATCTATCTCCAGGACCGCTATGAGACGCAATACCTGCGGGCTTACGAATGATCAGATACTGCGGAGTTTCTTTTAAAACTTCTATGTCCATTTTTACAGGAGTTAAGTTCAATGGAGGTTTAGGAGGAACTGATATATGAAAGTTTTCTCCGGAACTTACTTTGTAGGATGATTTCAGTAGAATTTTTCCGGAACCATCTTTAACCCAACCTGAATCGATCCAATGTTGTATGGAAGCTCTGGAGATCTCATCTCCTAGATAATCCTTTAAAAATCGATCGAGTCTGGATCCCTCAGAGTCGGCGTTAACTTCGGCATGAAGTTCCAGATTCATAATAGTTCTCCTAAGAAATATATAAGCAGGGAAAACGTGTCCCTTTCGCACAGAGGTCTAAAAAAGATTTCCCATTTTGCGAGAATAGGTATATTTTGGATAAATTCATCGAAATAAACCCCTACCCTAATCAAGGAAGGAATACAACATGGTAAAAAAAATTCTCAATATCCTGCTCATCGGTGCAACGGTTTTTTCCTTAGCTCTTTGCTCTTCTGCAGACAACAAAGACCAAGCGGCTCCTGAGCCTGGAGAACAAAATTCCGCAGCTTCTCGTAACGTCAACGTAGACTCTCCTGCAGACGCTATCAATAATCAAATTAAAGACTTCCGTTATCCAGACGGGATCACTCGTCCAGGATTCAGCTACAAAAAAGCTGATGTTAGCGCGGGAGATTTCAGCGAGTGGGCAAAAGTTAATATTTCTGTTCTTAAAGACGGAATTTCTAAACTTCCTGATTCTTGGGCATTAGAGATCACTGGTCACACTGACCAAGTAGGACCTGAAGAAGCAGAAGGTGATAAAAAAGGAAACGTTTTCTACGGAGAAATTCGTGCAAAAGCGGTTAAACAATCCTTAGTTAAGCAAGGAATTCCTGCAGCACGTATCGTTACAAAGAGTGCTGGTTCTTCTTCTCCAGTTTCCGGATTGGATGCAAAAGACCCTAAAAACCGCAGAGTAACCTTCAAATTTGTTCAACAACAATAATCAGTAGGGTTTCGATCCGAACTAAAAAGGCAGTGTTTTCACACTGCCTTTTTTTATACCTATACGGTTTTTAGATCTTTTAGAAGGGATCAATCTACACTTGGGGAGATCATTTTTTCCGGAAGAACCCATTGATCAAATTGCTCGGAAGTCAATAAGCCAAGTTCAATCCCGGATTCTTTCAGACTAGTTCCTTTCTTGTGAGCATTCTTAGCGATCTTAGCCGCATTATCATAACCGATATGCGGATTTAACGCAGTCACAAGCATCAAACTATTCTTCAAATGTTCTTTGATGTTCTCCTTATTAGGCTCGATCCCTCTTGCACAATGTTCTTCGAAAGAAACTGCAGAGTCGGCTAATAGACGGATAGAATTCAGAACATTATGAATGATCAAAGGTTTGAAAACGTTCAGTTCGAAGTTTCCGGAAGCACCACCTATATTCACAGCCACATCATTCGCGATCACCTGAGAGGCTACCATAGTCATTTGTTCTGACTGAGTAGGGTTCACTTTTCCCGGCATGATAGAAGAGCCTGGCTCATTCTCCGGGATAGAGATCTCACCAATTCCACATCTAGGACCGGAAGATAACCATCTCACATCATTTGCAATCTTCATAAAAGAAGCAGCGATCGTTTTTAGAACTCCATGAGTTTCTACCAAAGAATCATGAGCGGCTAAAGCCTCGAATTTATTCTCCGCAGAAGTAAAAGGAAGTCCGGTTTCTTTAGCGATCTGAGCTGCAGCTTTTACGGCAAATTCAGGATGAGTGTTCAATCCTGTTCCAACTGCAGTTCCACCTAAAGCTAATCTGTATACGGAAGGAAGAACGGACTTCACTCTTTCAATATTATACTCTAGTTGTTTTACGTAACCGGAGAATTCTTGGCCAAGAGTTAAAGGAGTCGCGTCCTGTAAGTGAGTTCTTCCGATTTTGATGATATCTTTGAACTCTTCAGACTTCTTCTTTAGAGTATTCTTCAATTGTTCTAATGCGGGCAAAAGTTTATTCACTAATTGTTCCGCAGCAGCAATATGCATAGCTGTTGGGAAAGTATCGTTAGAAGATTGAGCCTTATTTACATCATCATTCGGATGGACTGGTTTTTTAGAACCTTTTACCCCACCTGCAATCTCAATCGCACGATTAGAGATCACTTCGTTAGAGTTCATATTAGTTTGAGTTCCGGAACCTGTTTGCCAAACGCTTAGAGGAAAATGTTCATCCAATTTTCCTGAAATCACTTCGTCTGCAGCTTGAACGATCAGATTTTTTTTCTCATCAGTCAAAAGACCAAGCTGACCATTTACGATTGCTGCTGATTTTTTAAGAACTCCAAGAGCACGGATCATTTCCCTTGGGAAACGATCGTTCCCGATATGAAAGTGATGAAGAGATCTTTCGGTTTGAGCACCCCAGTATTTGGAATCGTCTACCTGGATTTCTCCCATGGAGTCGGTTTCGATTCTAGTTTTCATGAATCCTCCGTTCAATAGTAATGAATTGATCGGGTTGGATTTTCCGGGATCGGAACGAATGTCCTAATCAGAACTTGGAGTGATCACTCGTCTCGGAATTTGCGAAGAGTATCCGCTAGGGCTGCAAACTCCGGTTTTTTGGCGGTGACATTCTCCAAATATTCCAAGGTAGAATCCAACCAGGCGGAATCGGATTCCAACTCTTTCCGTATAAATACATGCCGGATAGAATTCATGGAGCGAATCTCGATATATCTCCGCTTCTGGTCATAATACATAAGGTCGGCTACTTTGTCTTTTCCGAATTCCGGAGAAGAACTAGCATTCACTACTTCATCCAGCCAGATTATTCCGTTATTTTTACGGTCCACGTAATCTATCGCTTTCTGAACCTTAGCTGGGATCAAAGTAGATTTCTCTTTAGGGCCCATTAATACGCCCAAAGACTTTTTCTTTTTAGGAGCTTCCTTTTCGGGCTCCGCAGAAGGTCCGCTAGTTTGGGATTTCTTAGTCTGTTTGGAAGATTGGAATTCGTCTGCAGGCTCTATGTCTTTTTTAGGAGAAGGAGAAATATTCACACCGAACAAACCAAGTAACCATTCCAAAAGTTTTACCAAGATAGACTTTGAATCCTGGATCGCTTTCAGTCTTTGTTTTTCAGTTTCTTTTTCCCAATCAGCAATCGCTTTAGAAAGTCGGATCTGATCATCTATCACTAGTTCGGAATCCACACCTTCAGTGACATCCTTTAAAAAAGCGTAAATTCCTTTAGGCTGTCCGTTTTTACGGATCAAAGTGTGGATAGAGGTCCTTCTTTCCTTATTCGTTAAGAAAGAAGAAACCACATTTTCTAAAGCGAGCGCCACTATACCGGGACCTGCACCTGTCACTTTTTCTCTGGTAAGAATATCATTTCGAGTTTTGAATCTTTCCAGTACCTGACTCAAAACTTCCGTTTTAGTAAGGCCTGCTGCTTGGATAGATGAGTCTTTGATCTTTAAAGCGCCTGCGTCCACAACAAGCGGTTCTTTAGATTCTCTAATACGAATTACTATATCACTAAAAGCTAAATTAATCAGAGATTCTTTTCTCAAACTAGAAAGAGAAGACATTGAACTTAATAATATATCGAAAGCTTGTAAGAATATATCCGAGCCTTCCCAAGTTTTTCCCGAAGTAAACGCCGGGTGTTTGGATAATTCTCTTAAATAGTCCACACCTTGTTCCGTACCGGACGCTTTGATCCACCCAGCCTGTTCTCCGGGAAGGAGCGAAATTAAGATCTTTCTAGACAAACCTATGAATAATTCGAAAATGATCTCTAACTCAGTCTCTTCGTTTGCATTCGGTTTTTTAGTATCAACAGAAATTTCACCTACAAGTTCTTCTAAAGAAGGTTGGATAACATGAAATTCCAAATGAAGTCTTAATAAAGGAGAGCGGTTCCCTCTTTTTTCTAATGCAAGCAACGCATCCGGAACTGCTTTGATCTGAGATAAAAAGGCTACGATCTCGTTCGGTTTTTTGCTCAAAAGAGAAATTAAAGAAGTTAGTATATCTTCTCTGATCTTAAAATTCCTTTGCAGAAAGGATTCTACAGAAAGAGTTTTAACATTCCTCATAGAATATGGAAGATTTCTGGAATCTTGGAAATCCAAAAGATTTCCTTTCTCATCGGTATTCAGATATTGTCTGATTACCCAGTCCCTTAACTCTCCGGCAGACCTTCTATCCGCTAGATTGATATCTCTTCGGACAATGAATTGTAAAAACGCAGCCGCAGACTGAGCCAAACAAGCGGATTTGATCTTTTGGATCTGGTCCGCTCTTCTGGAAGCCGGACGAATAGCTACATTAGCTAATCCTAATTCTTTTGTTTCTTCCGAAACGAATAGATATTGATAGAGAACGAATCCGTTCTTATCTTCGAAATATTTTAGATCCGCAGGTTTTAAGAATTGTAACTGCTCGAATTTTGCGAGAGCGAAAGGAGAATAATTGAATAAGAAGAAGTTCTCTACTCCCTTCTCAATTAGATCCAAATCCCTCATCGCTTTGGGAGTTGTTTGGAGAAGAAGATTACGAAGTTCCTCTTCCGGGATCAGATCGACACGATCTACCGGAATTACACCCTCTTCCGAGAGTGGATTCGAAGCCGGGGGCGTGGAATTATTTTCCATTTCGGGCATAAATTCTTCCCTTTTGCTCCGATCTTGATTTAGCTTTTTGTTCTAAGCTGAGCTAGTATAATATTTTCGGAAACAAACACATGCTTTCTTGAGCAAGTTCTAAGGGTTTAGACGCCAAATTCTGAAGATTCCCGGTTTTAAGACCTCATCAAACCTTCTAAGAAGGAAACGTAATTTTCCCGTCCGGGATAAGGTCTTCTTGCTGTTCCACTTTGGACTGCAGCTTCCGCAACTGCCGGAGCCACATGATATAATACCCTTTGGTCAAAAGGTTTTGGGATCAGATAATCAGGACCGAATACGAATTTTTCTCCGCCATACGCAAGACTAACCGCATCCGGAACTTCCATCCTAGCGAGTTCTGCCAAAGCACGAGCCGCAGCTAATTTCATTTCCAGAGTGATATGTTTAGCTCTTACGTCCAAAGCTCCTCTGAAAATAAACGGGAAACCTAATACGTTATTCACCTGGTTCGGCATATCGCTTCTTCCAGTTCCCATAATAATATCAGGACGAACCTTTTTAGCTACCGCATACGGAATTTCAGGATCTGGATTTGCCAAAGCAAAGATAACCGGGTTCGGAGCCATGGATTTTACCATGTCTTCGGTTACCATATCGGCTACGGAAACACCCACAAAAATATCCGCATCTTGCATAACGTCTGCAAGAGTTCGAGCGTTAGTCTTCTGAACGTATTTTTGTTTGGTAGAATTTAGATCGGTTCTTTCGGTATGGATCACACCTTTTGTATCCACTAAGAAAATATGTTCTTTTCGGATACCGATATGTTGGACTAATTCTGCGATCGCGATCCCTGCAGCTCCAGCTCCACAGACCACCATCTTTACATCGCTCGGACGTTTTTTATTGATCTCGAACGCATTCAACAATCCTGCAACGGTGATGATCGCTGTCCCATGTTGATCATCATGAAAAACAGGGATATTCATCGCTTTGATGAGTTCTTCTTCTATATAAAAACTTTCAGGAGCCTTAATATCTTCTAGGTTGATCCCGCCGAAAGTAGGCTCAAGCATTTTGACTGCTTTTATAAAATCATCCGGATCTTTCGCATCGACTTCTATGTCAAAAACGTCTATCCCTGCGAATTTTTTGAAAAGTACCGCCTTACCTTCCATCACAGGTTTTCCTGCGGCAGGTCCGATATCTCCCAGACCTAAAATTGCGGTTCCATTAGTGATAATTCCGACCAGGTTTCCTTTATTGGTGTATTCATACACCAGATCCGGATTTTCTTTAATTTCCAGACAAGGGTAAGCAACTCCCGGTGAGTATGCTAAGGATAAGTCGAATGAATCTTTAGTCGGCTTTGTCGGAACAACTTGTATTTTACCCTTTGGATGAAGGGAATGATATTCGAGGGATTTTTCTCTCATAACGATAAAACCAATTTTTCGACGATCGGGCCTAGGTTCTATTCTATTTCTGAAAGAGCTTATTTCCCAACGCAGAATTTACTAAAAATTCTTCCTAAAATTTCTTCGGTGTCCACTCTTCCATTTACTTCTCCGATTTGTTCCAATGCGGAATCTATTTCTTTGATGTAAATCTCAGCCGGGGCGCCTTCTTCTATTAAAGTCAGACAGTTTTCCAGGCTTCGAGTGATAGAAGAAAAATGAAATCTGTTCCTTTCTTCCAAAAGGACATAATCTTCAGAACTTTCCAAACCTTGCAGTTTTGTGGAAATTTCAGAAACCAAAGTATCCAATCCTTGTTTCGATTTACAGGAAACTTCGACCAAGACTGTTCCAGGATAATTTTTCTTTAAGATAAATTGAGAATCCCAGCTCTGGTCCCTTATATCTGATTTATTTGCTGCAACTATGGCGCCTTCTAGTTTGGATCTGTTCTCTTCTGCAAACTTGTCCCAATCATTCTTTTGAGAGACATCTATCACAAAAAGTCTTACGTCCGCTTGGGAGAACTCCTTCTCACTTCTTTCAATTCCCATCTTCTCTATCTTATCGCCGGTCTCTCGAACACCTGCGGTATCGATGAGTCTGATTGGAACTCCGGAAAGCAAAAAATCCTCACTGATATAATCTCGAGTAGTTCCAGGAATTTCAGAAATAATAGAACGATCTCTTCCCAGGATCAGGTTCATCAAACTAGACTTGCCCGTATTCGGTTCTCCGTACAGAACAACTCTGCTTCTTTCCAAGAGAGTTTCTGTATCGCTGGATCTTTTTAGGAGGTTGGAACAAATATCTGAAATAGAACGAATTCTTTTTTTTCTTTCTTCAAGGGATTCGAAGGTAAGATCTTCTGTGGAAAAATCGATCTCAGCTTCGCATTCCGCTTTCAGAGAGATCAATTGGCTTCTAAGATTCGAAGCGAGTCTGGAAATTTCTCCGAATGCATTTTTTTGGGCCAATTCCAATTCGAATCTAGAACGAGCGCCTATAATTCTTCCGATCGCTTCCGCTTCATTCAGATCTATTTTACCATTTAAGAATGCTCTTTTAGTGAATTCGCCTTGTTTGGCTGGCCTTGCTCCGGAACGAAACAAACATTCTAAAGCTTCTCTGAGTAAGATAGGATTTCCGTGAGTGTGTATCTCGCAAAGATCCTCTCCCGTAAAAGAATTCGGTCCTGCGAAATAGATAAAAACTACTTGGTCTAATTTTTTCTCCCCATCTACAAAACGACAGGTATATGCATTACGAGGTTTGATAGAAGAAAGAGGAAGGGCTCCCTCAAAAAAGGATAAATGCCTATAAGCGATAGGAAGTGCTTCCGGTCCGGATAACCTGAGAATGCCAATGGCACCGGCCCCGGAAGCTGTGGAGATAGCTGCTATCGTATCAGCCACGACTGATCAGTAGTCGTTTACTTCCTCGAGTAAGTCCCCGTTAGGGCTTTTTTCGACGACGTCTTTGTACTTGTGTCTGTCTTTCATCGGAATGATACGAACTTTTTTGTAAGTTCCATTTCCTTCCGATCTGGTGAAAACTTTTTCGTTCTCTTGAAGAGCCATGTGAACGATCCTTCTTTCGAAAGGATTCATTGGCTCAAGTAATTTGGACTTACCTGATTTTGCTACAGAAGAAGCTACTGACTTGCTCAATCTGATCAAGGACAGTTCTCTTTTGTCTCTATAAGATTCAGTATCCAATACGATCTTACGACCGTGACGGATTTTTGAATCTACCATCAGGTTTACCAAAAATTGAAGGGCGTCTAAAGTAGCTCCTCTCTTTCCGATAATCAGTCCGGATTCGCGGCTGGTAAGTTCAATATAGATCTTTCCATCCACATCTCCCATTCCGACAACTTCCGCTTCTACTCCCATCTTGCGGAGAAGTGTAAGTACTACTCCGTGGATGATCTTTTCAGCCGGAATATCGAAGTTCGTAACAAATGCTCGAACTACTGCCGGTTTTTTTTGTGTTAAACCTAAAAATCCAGACTTACCGGATTCGACAGTTTCAAAACGAATGTCTCCGGGTTCTAGTCTTAAGGTTTCTAACGCGATCTCTTCAGCCTCGGCTTTTGTTTTTCCTTCGGCTTCGAAAATATAGTTTTCCATATCGTATCCTCGATATATGAATTCACACTTTTACAGGGGTTTCGTCTTTCTTACGAATATTGGTTACCCACTGTTGAGCAATGGAAAGGACGTTAGTCACAGTCCAATACAATGTCAGTCCGGATGGCATACTCCAAAGGAAGAACACCATCATCACCGGCATTAAATACATCATCATTTTTTGGTTCGGATCAGTTTGCACTGAAGTCAGTTTCATAGAAAGGAACTGAGTTCCGACCATCAATAATACTAGTAAATTAATAGAAAGTCCGGCTGCTGCGAGATAAGGGATTGCTGGAGAAGTCCAGATAAAATCAGGCTCGCTCAAATCTGAGATCCAAAGGAATGGAGACTTCCAAAGATCGATCGTATCTGCAAACGCAACGTATAATGCGAAGAAGATAGGAAGTTGGATCAGCATAGGAAGACATCCGCCCAATTGAGAGAGTGGATTCATATTATGCTTTTTGTATAACTCCAACATCTTCTCTTGTTTTTTTGCCGGATCGTTAGCATACTTCTCATTTAACTTTTTAAGTTCAGGAGAAAGTGCGCTCATCTTCTTCATTGCCTCTGCCTGTTTTTGGTTAAGAGGATAGAAGACTAATTTGAATACTAACGCAAAGAGTAGAATACCGAAACCATAACTTGGAATGGTATATTTATAGGATTGTTGTAAAAACCAAACGATACCGTTTCGGATCGGAGTGAAAATACCTTGGTTGAATGATTTGTTTAGGTCGGCACTTAAACCTATAAAAGTGGACTTAGGATTTTTGAAAGGATCCAATTTAGGATCTCTAAATAACATCCCGTCCCATTCCCTGATACCTACATAGTTTGCAAATTCCAGAGTTTCTTCTTTCCCTGGATCTAAAGTGATATTAGAATAAGCTAAGATAGTTCCTGTTTCGTTCTTCTTTCTGTTATCTAAAAGAATTCCTTCTGCAGGATGATTCAAAGTATCAGCTGCTGCCAAGAAGTAACGGCTACCGGAACCGATATAGTCGACACCTTCTCCGCTGCTCCAAACTTCCTTATAAAATTCGTTTCCGTTCGGATGTCCGAAGATGAAGTTACGAATTCCTTCCCAGAATCCCCAAGCATCCCCGCCGTCAGCAAAGTCTTTTTCGCTTCCGTCCATTCTATATACACGGAAGAATTTAGACAATTCCTGAGTGTTTGCTTCTCTTTCTAATGGAAGAGGTCCCAAACTTCCGAAAGTTCTTAAGTAAGCGGGTTTTTCGCGATCCCCAAAAAAGAGTTTATCTTTTCCAAGGTTGGTGATGGAGATCTCTGTTTTGAAATAATTTTCGTGAGGGAAGAATCTAAATACTTTTTTAAGTAGAACACCTTTCTCTGTCGCAGTGAATGTAATACTTTGATCTTCTTTGTTTTCTTCTGCTTTAAAATTCAGATGGTTCCATTCGGAAGCGGCTACATCTTCTTTTCTATGAGAGAAGTTGAAATCGAAACCTTTTCCTCTGGAAAGTTCGATCGCCTTGATCTTCTCACCTTCTACTTCAATCTCTTGGAAATCAGCTCTGGTGATGTTGATCTCGGTTCCTTCTACATTCTTGTAATTGCGAATATAGAATTTTTCGATCCTTCCGCCTAAACTGGAAAGAACAACTATATGCGCTTCCGTTTTGAATGTAAAAGTTTTTACATCCTTAGGATTCGTAGCCGTAACAACAGGTTTAGGTTCTACCTTAGTTTCCTGTTTTACGTTTTCCTTATTTTCAACAGGAGTTTGTTCTGTCTTCTGTTGCTGTTTCGGTTTTCCAGCTTCCGGGTTGAAGTAATAGGTTACTAAGAACCAAACTCCCATGGATAAAATTAACGCGAGAAAAAGTCTGTTTTGTCTATCTTCCATTCCTAATTCCTTCTAGGGTTGGGTGGTAAAGGGTCTTCGCCAGCGGCGAATAGTGGATTACATTTTAAGATTCGTTTAGTGCTTAGAAAAGTCGCCGACAAGAAATCATATTCTTGGAAAGCCTGCATTGCATATTCAGAACAGCTTGGATGAAATCTGCAGGAAGGCGGAAGAATAGGTGAGATCCAACGTTTATAAAATCGGATCAGAAAGATGGCTAGTCGGTTCATTTTAATCTACGAGCTAATAGACCCAAACAAGCCAGAAGTTCGGTATGATCTTTTTCGAATAGGCTCGGTTTCGCAAGTATCGCGATATCGAAACCCTTTGGAAAAAAGCCTGCCGTTTCGGCCACGGCGGCTCTTAATCTTCTCCGTATCCGGTTTCTGCGAACGGCCTTTCCGACCGAACGTTCAGGGCAGTATAAAAACCTGTTTTGTTCCAGGCCGTTTCCCCGATAAATCACCGTGAGAGGAGGATTGGTTACCCGTTTTCCGGAAGCAAAAAGTTCCCGGATATCCTTCTTGGATGTAAGTGTCTCTTCTATATGGGTTCGTTAGAATTTTTTACCAGTTCTTTCGTCAGAAACGGTCAGCTTGTAACGGCCTTTAGCTCTTCTGCGGGAAAGGACTTTTCTTCCGCCGGCAGTCGCCATTCTGGCGCGGAATCCGTGGGTACGGGCACGTTTAATCCGGCTGGGTTGGTATGTTCTTCTCATATGGTTCCCTGTATCTCTAAGATTGCGTTTTAAGACCCTGGGTAAGTCTTACCGGTTTACATTTTTTCCGGAGAACCGAGGGTCAATCCGTTTCTTTAGCGGATTTTCACTATTAAATATAATGGAATAAATAATGGCAACCCGGCAACGTCCTACTCTCCCACACAGCGAACCATGCAGTACCATTAGCGATGAGAGGCTTAACTTCCGTGTTCGGGATGGGAACGGGTGTGACCCTCTCTCTATAATCACCGAGAATCTATGGACAGTTTGAAAAATTTGCTTGTACTGTCAAGCGCGATTTATTCCTGGTTCAGAAGGTTTTATTCCAATCTATGAACTGTTCTCCAGGCACTCTCTGGCAATTGGGACAGAAGAAGGAATCGTGACCCAAAACATTTGCCCTGCGAATTGTGGTTCCGCAGCGAGGACATGGTTCGTTCTTTCGATTACGAACCTTCACATGGTCGCGGACTTTAAAATCCAGAGGCGCCTGCTTCTTACGGATATAATCTATAGAATCATTTAAGACGGATTTGATACTCTGATAGAGTTGTATCTTTTCTTCTTCCGAAAGTTTATTACATGGAGTCTTGGGATGGATCTTAGAATCAAAAAGTACTTCGTCGGCATATGCATTGCCGAGGGCGCTGAGTTTGGTTTGATCCATGAGAAAGACACGGGTTTGCTGCCGATTCTTCTCCATTTTTTTTAAAAATTCTTCCTGGGTAAATTTTTCGGAAAGAAGGTCTACTCCTTGGTCCGTAAACTTCGGGATCTGGGAAAAGTATTCAGGCTCGGTAAAATATACCTTCCCCATATGCACATCATCCGCATAATTCAGGATCTTATTCTGGAATTTGATCCGAACCGCTAAGTCCTTTTTTTTATACTTTGGATCTAAGGAGAAGCGGCCGGCAAGCATCGGATGGATGACTATATTTCTAGGACCGAATTTAAAATTCAGAAAAGGTCCTGTTCTCTCTAAACTTTCAAAGGTAGAGCCTATAAAAGAAGTTTCCGATTTTCCGCCGCTAAGATTGCGAACTACTAGAGGATCTAAGATCTCTATCTCTTGAATTATCTCGCCTGGAAGTTCTTTTAAAAGACGCTCTCGAATGATAACCAGATCCGGAAGTTCAGGCATAGGTTTTCCCTATTTCTTTTTACGGCTAGGAAGATATTTATAATATTCCACTTCTATCGTATTAATTAAGAAAGTATAATATTTAACGAGCTTTTTGTCGTATTTTTTCTTTTGAGCTTCGTTCCTTAAAAATTCGGAGATTTGGTCTCTGATCAAAGGAGCCTTTAGATCCGTATGGCTTAAAATGATAGTGCTTGGCATTCCGACCGGAACAATCTCATCCGGTATTGCAATCGTAGCGGAGTTTTGAAGGAGTGCATACTCTACTGTAGATGCTACCTTATCGTCATCCGATTCAGTTCTTAGATGAGCTACTGATTGGCGAATATTATCTATATTGTCCCAGATCTTTTTGCGCATAGACTTGGAATCGTGGATCTTATCTTGGATTTTAGTAAATCGATTCGGGAATACAAAACGTTCCGCACCTTTTGCGATCAGGCTTACTTTCTTTTCTTTAGGGCTTTCTGCCTTTCCGAAATGTTCGTCAGCATCCTCATCATCGCCACTCGGATAATAATCACTAACTGTGGAAATTCCGGAATAACTCGCAGCAAATCCTCCACCACCGGAAGATTTAGGAACTCCACCAGGACCAATATCCGATTTTTCTCTATCTCTAAAGAATACGGCGAGTAGTCCGCCAATCACAAGTCCTACAGGAAGTCCAACCAAGATCACGCCCGCAGCATTAAAGTGAACGCTCGCAATCAAGAAGAAGAGCATGGTACCCACAAAACCTAAAAGTCCCATGGACAAATTGAACTTCTTAGCGAGTGCCTCGCTTTTTTGACGATCCTCTACTTCTCTTTCCATTAAGGCTGCGTCTTGTTGTAGTTTTACTACGTAATCCGCTTTGAGCATGGAGTTGAGTGCCGGGTTCTTGGAACTTAGTAAGGAAGCATGGATCTCTTTGGCTATGGTGAGTTCTTTTTCTGCAGCGGGACTAATTTTCGCATCAGCAGTTAACTTATGTAAAACCGCAGCCATATAACCCGGATCTACCACATAAACTTCGGTGGTTCCATCTTCTCTTTTGGTTTCTTTCAAACCGAATTTGGTTTTTAAGTCTGCAACGATCTCATTCGTATATTTCGAAACAAGTTCAGGGTCTGAGATACCTACAGCATCCAAACGTTTTTCGGGTATGAATCTATATAAGGTTAAATTGTTTTGAGAATGATCTTTAACTTGGATATTCAGACGGTTCTTCAAACTTTTGAAGGCACCTTCTATCTTTCTTTCACTCAATAAGGCTTTTTCTTGGATCAATTTTCGAATGACTCGAATGGATTGTTGGCAGGTCTCTGCTACCCTTTTTCCAAGATCGTCTTTTTCCTTATCAAAAGGAAAATCTTCTACAAGTTGGATGAGCGCTTCTACCTTTTCGCTGTTTTGTTTTTTGCCAGGTTCCGCATTTCCATGTAGAGTCTCAAAATCTTGGATACGAGCCCGAAACAAATTGTATCCTGCTCTTTCCGCAAGTTGTTTAAGATAAGTAAGAGCAAATACTTCCAAAGCATCACTTTGCGCCCTATAATGTGCGATCACTTCCGGTTGGTTTACATAAGTACCGTCCGGATTGAGTTGCAGATCATCCAAGATCAAATGATAATCAGGAAGGATCTCTACTACTGCGCCCTTATTCTTTGCATAGTTTGCAAAGTCGGCGAGGAAATCATTCATAGGAATATAACTATAAGGTTGGAAACCACGTCTTAGAAGACTTGCCATCTCAGATTGTAAAGAAGCAAGTTTCGGATATAACCAGATCTGTCCGCTTTTGTTTTTATGAAGAAGCATCGCTCCAGGACGATCTTCTTCTAAAGCTCTCGGCTTCTTAGCTCTATTATTTAAGATCAGATCGATTGTTTCTTCTGAAAAAGAAAAACATGCCTTTCTATAAGGAGTAACGTCAGTCTTAGCTTCTTTTTGGGGAGAAGCCAATGAGATCCGAGCTAAAACCTTGTTCCCATTTCGAACCAAGAATGGATAGACCAAGGCGGATTTGTTTCTTCCCCTCTTTTCTAGATCCATCACTTGGCGAAGAGCCATATCGATAGAAGGAGGAGACTTTGCTTGCTCGCTCAAGTTCCTATATTTGTTCAGAAGTTCCCCTAGTTTATCCAGGGTGAGAAGATAAGATGGGTGAACACTTTTAGAGCCGTGTTTTTCGGTCTTTTTATGCCAGTCTCTAAGTTCATCCAGGATACAACGAGCAGTAGCAGATAGTCCAACAGCTCCGTCGTTTAAGAAGATATAATCCGGTGCCAGGGCCTCCAAGTCCGGGGCCTTGTTCTGACTAGAAGCCAGCTCCTCAAAGGATATTTCCTGTTCCAAGGTTTCCATGTTTTGCACCGTATCGGAACAACAATCCGAGTTAGGAAATTTTCTGTCGTTTCCTTCCAACCAAGATCCATAAAAGAAAGAGAGAATGAAACAATTTTATTCCACTCGGTATCGACTGAAATTAGATCGGATCAATCCGTATAATTACTTAGAATTTCGCCGATTTTTCGTATTCCTTCTTGGATTTCCGAATCTTCTCTGGCGAAACTAATCCTTACGGAATCCTCACCGTAACTATTTCCTGAATTAGTAACAGGATAGAAATATTTACCTGGTACGATAATGACCCCTTTTTCTTTTAATAGGGGATATATTTCAGAAATTTTTTTGCGAAGTCCTGCGAATTGGACCCAAAGGAAGAAGGCCCCTTCACTTTCATGGATCCTATAATTTAATTTGCCCTTCCATTCTCTTCTAATGGAAGAAATTGCAAGTTCCCGTTTTTTAAGGTAATACGGTTTTACTATGTCTCGAGAGAGCTTAAGCCATTCTCCGGATTTTACAAATTCCAAAGCAATGTATTGGCCCAGATTTCCTCCGGCCAAATTTAGAACTGCATTCGCTTTATTTAATGCTTTTACAATTTCAGGATCCCCTAAAACAAAACCTGTCCTAACTCCGGGCAAACCTATTTTAGAAAAACTGAAACTTTGGATAATTCCTTCCGAATGAAAAAGTTTCTCATCTGAAAATACGATACCAGGAAAAGGAAAACCGTACGCATTATCTAATAAGAATGGGATCTTTCGACTTCTCGCAAACTTAAGTATCTGTTGTAGTTCTTCTTTTTTAGCTACTCTTCCCGTGGGATTTGTAGGACGGGACAAAACCACACATCCAAGATCTTCCTTTATCTTATCAAAGGAAGAAGGATCCAACTCGTAACGAAATCCATCATCTGACGTAACAACTTCTTTGCCAAAAGAATAAGAAAATGAATCCGGGTCTATAGGTTGATCCAAGTAACCGATATATTCAGGCAAAACAGGTAAGAATATTTTTTTGAATGTCCCATCTTCGAATCTTCCCGAATAAAAATTTAATAAAAGATAAAACGCATTTTGGGAACCGTTTGTAATTGCAATCTGATCCTTAGATACCGGAGCCCCTGTTTCGGATCTTAATAAGGAAGCGAGGATTTCTAATGTTTCCTCTTTGCCTGTAGGAGTTTCATACTTTCCTAGAATAGAATCCCAGGCTCCAGATTCTGAGAATTTGTTCAGGATCTTTCTCCAAACTTCTTCCACCTCAGGGATTAAAGAAGGGCTTCCGCCACCCAACATGGAGACTCCTGGAGCAAGATTACCTAGGTCCTCCATCAATTGGCCGATCCCGGTTTGGTTACGGAATTTGGCTCCGAATTTGGAAAAAAGGAAATCTTCGCCCATAAGGTTATTCCACTTTTCTTTTTGCAAAACTGCCGAAAAGATAATCTAAGAGAGGAAGGAATTTTTTTCTATTCTCCTAACACCTCTCTGGAGAGACCGATGCAAGCGATCGATTCCATCTACTACAATGATATGTTGGATCCGAATACCCTGGACCTTCAGACCTATTTAGAAAAATATCCTTGGGAGGAAAAATGGACCTCCTTAGGAGAGCCAATTGAAAAGCTCTGGAAATTCGACTTGGATGTTTCTCCCCAAGAAGTATGGCCTTGGCTGATAGACACTTCTTCTTTTAATAAAAGGATAGATATTCCTGAAATGAAATTTCAGGAGATCAACGGTCGCCTCTTTGGTAAGTCCAAAAACGCGGGTATCGTTTCAGAATGGGAAGAAGTTCCTTGGGAATGGGAATATTGTAAACAGCTTAATAATGCCAGGATCTATTCTAAGGGATTCGCTTATTATGTAAGAACAAGATACCTTGTTTATCCATTGGGAGAAAGTTCCACCAGGTTATTCGTTTACTTCGGCTGGATTCCTAAAGGTTGGCTCGGAAAAAACCTGTTAAAGTTCGTAATGATACAACTCGAAAAAGCATATACCAAAGGATTAAAAGGAGTAGTAGAAGACTTAATCAAAACAAGATCTTATAGTTGGTTAGGACCAAGCGCATTAAGTGTAATCAAAGAATCCAAATCGGAAAAAAATCCGGTCTTCCCCGCAAGAATGCAGCAGATACGAGTTGGATATATTCGAGAAGGACAACCTAGAGAGTTAGTAGATAAAGTTTTAAATTATATTTTAGATGCGGATGAATCCGATCTGTATAGGATCAGGATCAAATCATTATCTAAAGCGTGGAAAATCCCGGAAAAAGAACTACTACTCGTATTTTTACACGGATGTAGATTGGGACTATTTACAATGAGCTGGGATGTGGTTTGTCCGCATTGTAGAGGAGTCAGAACAGAAGCTCAACATTTAGGAGATCTTCCTACAAGAGATACATGCGAAGTTTGTGAGATACAATTCGAAGCAAATCAATTAAATTCTATTGAGATCACTTTCCATGTACATCCTTCAATCCGAGAAGTTCAGAAAAGAATGTTCTGTGCTGCGGAACCTGCCACCAAAAGTCATATCAGATTCCAAAAATATTTGGATTCCGGGGAAACATATAATTCCAAACTTCTACTTTCTCCCGGAGTTTATAGACTCCGAGTAAACGGAGAAAAAAATTATTCTCTATTGGAAATTAAAGAAGAAGTCCCAAATGAAACCTTAGTCTGGAAAACCGACGAGACTCCGGAACAGATAGAGATCGCCGATCATCCAAAATTGATCTTAGAAAATCTTTCTTCTTCCAGAAAAGGTTTTGTGATAGAAGAAAGAAAAGAAGACCAAGATTGTCTTAGGCCGACTGATCTATTCAATTTTCAAGACTTCCGAGATCTATTCTCTCAAGAGGCTCTTTCCACCGATCTACAATTGGATATCGGAATGCAGACGATCTTGTTCACTGATATAGTAGGTTCTACAAAATTCTATTATAATAAAGGAGACTCCGGTGCATTCTCCGAAGTCAGATATCATTTCGTAGAAGTTTATAAAGTAGTAAGAGAATTCCAAGGCGCCGTTGTGAAAACGATAGGAGACGCGGTGATGGCAGCCTTCCCTTCTCCCAGTGCAGCAGTAGAAGCTTCCGTCAGGCTCCAAGAATTTTTCTCGGAAGAAAATACCGAGACTCCCATCAGGATTCGTATCAGTTTACATACGGGACCTTGTTTGGCTGTGAACCTAAATAGTAATATAGATTATTTCGGGAACACAGTAAACTTTGCGGCAAAGTTACAAGCAATCGCAGATGGGGGAGAAGTAGTATTCTCAGAGGTTGTCTTTAGAGAAAAACAACTCCGCCAATTGATGACAGAAAAAGGTTGGAAAGTAAAAAGAGTGAAATTCAACCAAAGCTGGATCAACGAAGAAACCCAGGCTTATAAATTAGTATTTAACGGTGCAAAAATATGATCTTTAAAATAGTTTCTCTCCTTTTAGCCGCTTATTTCATTTTTGCAGGAGCAGTTCAGTATAACGATCCTGATCCACTTCATTGGATGCTTCTGTATTTTACTTCTTCTCTAGCATGTATACTTGCGGCACTCGATAAGGATAAACTTCCTTTATTATATGCGATTATCGGTATGGCCGGAATTGAGATCGCGGCGACCATTGACGGGTTCCTTGATTGGTTGAGAACAGGTAATGAAAATCTGATCACTGCAAAGATGACCGACGAAAAACCTTATATAGAATTAGGAAGGGAATTTTTGGGTGCGCTGATCAGCCTTGTAGTCATTACTTGGCTTTGGTATAGAAAACGTACTAAAAATTCTAAATAATCCATCCAATGTCGTCTCTTCCAAAATATACCAAAAAGAAAAAAGGAAAAGCCCTGATCATAGAAGGCGGAGGAATGAGAGGTTCCTTTGCAGGCGGAGTCCTCTCCTCTATGGCTCCAATATATCCTCCTAGCGAATTTGATCTGATCGTTGCAGTCTCCTCCGGTTCTTGTTCTTCTGCATATTATGTTACGGAACCGAATCCTTCTTCAGAAGATATCGAAAGAGCCTTGGATATTTGGAGAAAGGAATTAGCAGGAAATCATCTCATTTCTTTTTGGAATCTTTTTAAAGGAAAAAGAATATTAGACCAAGATTATCTGATAGATCATATTTTCCAAGAGAAGGTACCGATCAAAGTAGAAGTGCTGAAACAAAAAAAGACTGTACCTTTTTATATTGTGCTCAGTAATTTTAGGACCTTACAACCGGAATATATAAGGGCCACTTCTCAAAATCTTTTTCCACTCTTAAGAGCTGCGACTTCTTTACCGATCGCCACCAAAGGATATGGTCTTTTGGAAAATTCAAAGTATACTGATGGCGGGGTCCTAGATCCTATTCCGGTCGAAGCAGTATTATCCGCAGGTTATAAAGATATAACTGTTATTCTTACAAAACCAATGGATTTTAGATTAACCCCTACAAGTCCTCTGTTGGGAAGTTTGGCGTTTCCTAAATTTCCGGAAATGGGAAAAGCATTTATAGAACAAAGATACAATCGTTATAATCGAGCCATGGAAATACTGAACGATCCACCCAAAGGGATCCGCTTCGAAATTATAGCTCCTGAAAAAACACTTCCTGCAGGAAGAATGACCACAAATGCAAATTTACTGACCGAAAACGTTCGGTTAGGAATCGAACTTGGAAAGAAGGTTTTTCCTAAGTAAAATTCTCTAAAACTGTCCAATTTCCGAAACCTCAATTGATATAAGAATGAAAATAGAGGTTTTATGAAACGTATCTTACTATGGTCCATCTTGACCATCATTCTACTCATCCCGATTTTTATGAGCTTCGGGATTTGGTCCGCAAGCAACCAGTTATTATTCCCCATTTGGAGAGATAACCAGGACTTCTCCGCATGTAGCCCTGAAACAGAAAAACATTGGGGAATATCTTGTGGAAATTTAAGGAATTCTAATGAATTCAAATTCGAAGAACTAAAAATACCATCCCGAAATGGGTTCGATCTTCCGACTTGGAAAATTGGAACTTTTGAAAATCGAAAAGGAAAATCAAAAGGTGCGATCTTTTTAGTCCACGGAGGAGGAAGTGATAAAAGAGAAATGACAAAACATATCCGTTTCTTTCTGGAAAGAGGATTGGACGTTTTCAGTTTCGATTTCGGTTGTCATGGAGAAGCAAACTGTTTAATACCGGGACTTAGTTACGGTTATAGAGAATCCAAAGATGTGCTGTCTGTATATCATTACCTTTCAGAAAGATATGATCGAATCTACGCATTAGGAAGTTCCGTGGGAGCCTCTTCCATTCTGATCTCTTTGCCTGAGATGCCCAAACTTTCCGCGGTGATCGCAGAAAATCCAATGTATAATTTTGAAAGATTGATCTTAGAATTCCCCGGTACGGCAAAAGATATTCCGGCTTTGTTTTCTCATTTTTTGATCAAACTCACTCAAATCAGAGGAAAGTTTGAAACTTCTCCCAGCCCTGCAAGTTCTTTGGCAAATACAAAGTCTGCGCAGATCTTATTCATTCATAGCAAAGAAGATCAGGTAGTTCCTTTTCAACAGACTTTAGATTTAGCGAATTTGTATTTGGGTCCGAAACAAATCTGGATTTTAGAAAGAGGAGAACATGGAACTGCGAGGGAAATAAATCCGCAAGAGTATGAGAAAAAGGTCAGCGCCTTTTTAGATAACTTAAGATAGTAGGCCATCACCCCGTTTTGTTAGTTACGAAAGATTGCGTTGGAAGAAAGGTTCGGCGTTACGCAGTCTCGCTTCGAACCCCTCAGATTTTATTTTATTTGGAAGATTGCAATGGAGACGCCGGGGTTCGAACCCGGGTCCTATTGTGCCTCAATGGGGCCTCTACATGTTTGTCTTATGTTTTAAATCTCGGAAGGCCTTAGCCCACAAGCAGGCGTGTCCTTCCTATTCGATCCAAATACTCTTTAAATCGTGAACCGAAAACCGATCTAAAAAGTCTCCCGTTTAAGGCAGAAGAAAAACCACCGGGAGAGTAAGCCTTTCTTCCGTAGTAGCGATTAAGCTGCTAGTGCTAATTCGTTGTTAGCGTTTAAAGTTTTGAAGGTTTTTAAGAGGCCCCTCACCCCTACATGCCACCACATCTAAACTACAACAGTCGAAACCTAATTCGTCCCCGTAGATTTAATGATTAGACTAAAAATCCGTTGAGCTAGTCAGGAAATCAAGAAAAAGTAGATCAGTTGGTGCTTCTATTTTGAAAATTTTCATTCTGTTGATTTCAGTTTTATTCTTCTATTGCGGGACTTCTTCTTCCCCAAAAATCAAAAATTCAAGTCAGGAAGTTTACGGCTCCGTAGCTCCAACTGAATTGCAGGATGGATTGTATGCGATCCTAGTCGGAAAATCATTTTATCCAAATCGACTCACAAATTCGGATAAACAGGAAGGTGAGTCTGAGATCGCATTTTTATTTTACCTAATAAAATTAGATAAACGTTATATTCTGGTCGATGCCGGAACTTCTTCCATATCAACTCCTGAAATTACCGTCCATAATTGGATCTCCCCGGATAAAATTTTAAGGTCTGCAGGGATTAAATCCGGAATGATCGGAGAGATTATTCTCACACATTTTCATTCGGATCATTCGGGAGGAATTGGCCTTTTTCCAAATGCAAAGGTTTATATTACACCGGAAGATTGGGATTCGTTTAAAAAAAAGAATCGATCCACAAATGTTAAACTATTAGCCAAAGAAAGATCAGGAAAGATCCAATTCATAAATTCGAGTTTAGAAGTTTTTCAGAATTTTCGGATCTTATTAACCAGAGGACATACCCAAGGTTCAGTTGCAGTAGAGTGGTTAAAGTCTCCGGGTAAAAGATTCCTAATCACAGGAGATGAATGTTATTGGGTAGAATTTTGCAAACAGGGCCAGGGTCTTTCTTCGGAGGGGACCTTCTCCCTTCCTAATAATAAGGAATTTTTAGATTATGTTTCCGTTCTATCTTCGAGCGGGACAAAAATTCTGACCATGCATGATCCCGCCATTTTATCTTCGGGAGAAGAAGTGTTTCCGAGGATTTATAAATTAGATTAAAAAAAATCCCCCGGTTATTAGGCCGAGGGATTTTCTAAAACACTGATTAGGATCTAAGTTCTTATTTATAAACTTTATCGATTCTCTTTTGGTATTTTTCAGTAATCACGTGCCTTTTCATTTTGAGTAGGTTCGTTAATTCATCGCCTATCTCAAAAGGTTTCTGAGCAAGTACTACATGTTGGATCAACTCGAAAGATTTGAATCCGTGTTTAGTACTATTGTATTCTCTGATCTCTTTTTTAAAGAAATCGATTACCTTAGGATTGTCGATCAGATCCTTAATGTCTTTAGCTTGGATACCGTTTTGAGATAACCAAGGTTGAAGAACTTCTAGATCCGGAACAATAATTGCTCCCAAAACTTTTTGGTCCTGACCAAATACCATGGATTGTTTGATATAAGGAGATTCGTCCATACGGTTTTCTATTGGAACCGGCTCTACGTTTTCTCCGCCCAAAAGAACCACAGTTTCTTTTGCTCTTCCTGTAAGAGTTAGAGTATGTTTGTAGTTGATGAACCCGATATCTCCGGTATTCAACCATCCATCTACAATGGTCTTCTTAGTGGTTTCAGGATTTTTATAATATCCTTTCATCACTTGAGGCCCTTTGATATGAACGATACCTTTTACTCCAAGCTTACCGGCAAGAATTTGTCTTTGATCATTGATATGAGTTAACACATTTCCATGATCGTCTCTCAACTGAAGTTCAGTTTTTGGAACGATATATCCTACGGAACCGATGATCGGATGATCATAGTGACGCACCGAGATCACAGGAGCACTTTCAGTCATTCCGTAACCTTCTAATACTAGAAGTCCGATATCGTTGAAGAAATTATCTACGTGACGTTGTAAAGCTCCACCTCCGGATAATGTTCCTCTCAGACGTCCACCGGTTGCTTGGCGGATTTTGGAAAGAACGATAGTGTCCAAGGTCTTGAAGTTGAAGATAAGCCCTAAAATCGCGATAGTAAGAAGAACCGGCGCTAAAAATGCCAATTCAGGCTTATACATCTTGATATAAGAATATCCCACTGCACTGATCAGAGAAATTGTAAATGGCCCGAACAGTATCACCTGAGCAATCGCCTTAACTGCAAGTGCTAAAGATTGGAAGATATTACGGTTTTCGTAATCCACTTCTTTTCCGGTTAGGAAACGAACCCCAGCATTATAGTTCTTGGAGAACAGATAAGCTGTATTAAAGAGGAATTTACGAACTGGAGGAGTTTGTTTAGGATCGTTGATCTTATTGTAAATCCCTGTATAAATACTTTCCCAAACCCTTGGAGCAGAAGCCATAAAAGAAGGTCTGGCTTTTGCCAGGTCATTTCTTAGGTCAGCAACCTTGGTATAGAAAGTAGAAATCCCGAGAGAGATCGCAGAATATTCCACCACTCTTTCGAAAATATGCCATACAGGTAGAATTGACAACATACTGTCGTCGTCGCGGATAATTGATTTTTTTAGGATCAAAGGAACAACATGTTCCATCTGGTGAGCCATATTGGAGTGCATGAGCATTACACCCTTAGGCATTCCAGTTGTTCCAGATGTATAGATCAGAGTGAATAGATCATCAGGTTTGATACCTTCGATCCTTTTTTCAGTCTTGTGTCCGCCTTTAGATCTTAACTCTTTTCCTGTCTCGATCAGATCATAAAGATGCAAAACGCCTTTCGCTTTTGTTTTGCTATCTTTATCCATAATGATGACGGTTTCAACGCCTTTCAATTTGGCTTTGTTCTTAAGGAACTTCTCGTACATCTTATCGTTTTCTAAGAAAACTACGGAAGCTTCGGAGTGGGTTAAGATATATTCCATCTCAGAATCGGTTACGTCAGTTCCTCTTGGAACGTTTGCACAACCGGAGAGTAAAACTCCCGCATCAACTATGATCCATTCCAAACGGTTATCCGCTAACACTCCGATATGTTCGCGGGCCTTCACACCTAGATCTATTAAAGCCTCTGATAAACAGAGACCTAGATCTACTAATTGTTTAAAGTTGGTCGATTGATATTCTTTATTTTCATCCTTCGACCAAAACGCCGGTCTGTCCCCATAAGACTCAGCGGCCTTAAGGTACATGTCTGCTAAATTCTTGTACATTGGAGTTATTCCTTTGAAGAAGGGGTGTATTACGCTTATCTCAATAAAGCGCGTTTACGTTAATGTGAGAAGATGACCCGTCAACTAAATTTTAGAAGAAGTCAAAGCGTAGGTGCAGTGCAAAATCGAAGAAGAGATATGTAAAAAGAGAAAACTCCGCTCGAGAGGACCTCGAACGGAGTGCGAAAGGAAAAATATTACTGTTGTTCTTCGCCAGCGCCTTCTTCTGCAGGAGCAGGAGTAGAGTCAGACTTGGTTCCTTCTTCTTTTCCTTTTTTGGAATCTTTCTTATGCTTCTTGTGGTGTTTTTTCTTACCTTTTTTCTTCTTAGCTTTCTTTTCTTTTTTCTCAGCTTTAGAAGCACCAGCATCTTCAGTCTTTGCAGGAGCATCGCCGGTAGTCTCTTGTGCGCTAACTCCGGTGAAACCGAAAAGAGCGATTGCAGACACAAGAAGGGTAACAAGAATTTTTTTGAATAGGTTCATTATGATCTTCCTATAGAAACTTTGGTTTGTGTCGTAATTTTATTGTTCTGCGAGACAAATCAAATGCATTTTAAAGAAAAATCAGATTTCATCCGCTGGTGGGACCCATTTGTTCGGAACTGCTACAGCGAGTGACAGACGGTCCAAAAATTTATCTTTCGGGATCTCATACGCTCCCAAATTCAAAGTCACCGGGTTCATCTGCTGGGTATCGAATAATGTGAAGCCATCCTTCTTCAATGCTTCAAATAGAAAGTAGAGCCCGATCTTCCCAAAATCAGGTAAAAAGGAGAACATGGACTCTCCGGCAAAAAATTTACCGATGGCCACGCCATAAACTCCTCCGCCTAACCTTCCGTTTTCGTCCCAGACCTCTATACTATGAGCATAACCTTCCTTATGAAAATTGGTAAAACCCCGCAAAAAGTTCTCCGTTATCCATGTTTGTTCTTCGGTTCTGAATGCACAGCATCGCATAACTTGTTCAAATGCGCGATTGAATGTGACCGTAAATTTTTTTTGGCGAATTCTTCGGTGAACTCTGGAACTAATATGAAGAACATTTAGGTCAAAGATAGCCCTCGGATCCAAAGAAAACCAAAGCAGAGGTTTATCCGCCCAAGGAAATATTCCTCGAGTATACGCATAAAGAAGGCGATCCGGTTTTAGATCTCCGCCAATACCGACAACCTCTTCTACCGAATGTCTAGGATCTGCGAAAAAATCGGAAAAGTCCCGAATAGGAGAATATTGATTTTGTCTAGGGTTTTCCATTTATTCCAAGAGAAGAGGATATGATTCTTCGACCGAGTATATCTGACCGTTCGCTCCGCTGCGACTAGAAAATAGATGGAATTCCGACACTGGAACTATGTCCGTTTGGAAAGAGGAGAATTCATTCAAATAAAGATCCAAACGTTTTTCCGGGGTTCTTTTGAATCTCCCTATCGTTATATGAGGTCTATAATCTCTTTTATCGATGGAGAAACCTTCCCTTCTGAGAGTGGATTCTAAAACTTTTTGAAGCCTTTTCAGTTCGTCCGAAAGAGTTACACCCGCATACAAAATCTCGGGAAATTTATTACCAAAAAAACCGACACCTTTGATCTCTAGGGAAAAACTTTTTTCAGAAACTTGGCCGCAGATCTCCGAAACTTTTTCTATCTCCTCCGGTTTTAACTCTCCCAGAAAGACCAAGGTAGTATGAAAATTTTCGGGAGAAACCCAGCGGATCTCCTCCAACCCGAAGCAAATTTTTTCAAGATCCGATTTTATGGGATCTGGAAGAACCAATCCTAAAAAACTTCTCATTCGAAATCTACCCCGGAAACCCTTCTAATACCTCTGAGCGAGTTTACTAAAATAATCTTAGAAGCAAGACTTAGATCTTGTTTAGAAATTTTCATTTCCTTTGCTTTCAATTTTCGGACCCATTGTTTGCGGGCTACTCCGGGAAGAATTCCTTCTTCCAGAGAAGGTGTGATCCATTCTTTATTTAAGAAAAGGAAGATAGAGTGAATGGATCCCTCTGTCAAATGACCATCTGTGTTTGTATAAATCTGATCCAGATACCCTTTAGAAATAGCAGATTCATAACCGGCCGAAAAGAGTTCTCTGATATTTGTTTTATGATAAAAGAACTGATTTTTTTTATTGGTAGAAGTTCCGCTAACCAGAACCTTCCCCTCTTTAGGGCCTGGATGGAATTCGGAAACTTCAGACTGGAATTCTCCATTAGATAAAAGAATAATTTTCACTCTGTATTTTTTGTCGGAAGAAACTTTGCTTGCGATTTCATTAATAACGGATCCCCAACCCTCTTCTTTCCAAACGAATCCGAGTTCATTAGCGGAGGTTTTCATTCTTTCTTTATGATCTTTTAAAAAATAGATCTTTCTTCTTTTACAGATCGTAGTTGTGAATATATGAAAATTCTCTTTGGCATTATTCAAAAACTTTGCCTTGGACCAACATTCTTCCCATTCCGCATTCGGATCGGAACCGATCGTAATTCCGGAACCGACTCCCATTCTTCCTTTTTTTTGTCCGGAAGGATCTTGTAA